>NZ_JBNJOJ010000079.1:0-500 GCF_050113655.1 Vibrio sp. TRT 29B02 | reverse complement strand
GGAATCTTTGGAAGTAAAACAGAGCAAGCGGTTAAATCTTTTCAGCAGACATACAAACCAACGCATACAACTCATGCTCAATACAATCTTGATAAGACCGATGGTGTTGTAGGCAGAAATACTGTACTAGCACTAGATGAAGCGGTCGTTGAGCAATGGGATAGCACTTTTCATCTTGGTTGGATGCAATCGACGACCACTCAATCACAAGATGAATTGTGGGCAAACCTCTTTACGTCAGAGACAAGTGAGGAACAAAAGCAGACCATCAAGCGCTGTAATCTTCATTTGAACGAGCCCGTTCGAGAGGGTGAAATTGTCCTTCTTCCAACTACAGAGCCTAAAACAAAGGATGAACGAGAGCTGCTCAATCTTTGGATTGAACAAGCGAAGATTGCTAGTAAGGAATTAGGAAAACTATTGGATGAGGAGGTAGCGACACTCAACCGTCACTTCGAGCTTTTCTCTCATCAACTGGAAGAGCGGATTGAATCGGATGG
>NZ_JBNJOJ010000078.1:0-524 GCF_050113655.1 Vibrio sp. TRT 29B02 | reverse complement strand
TCGCAACTTTACTGCATTGACATCTGCGCTTACGCCATCATGAGCAACCACTACCACTTGGTCTTACATATCAATCGAGAGAAAGCCCTAAATCTATCGACTTATGAGGTGGTTGAGCGTTGGCAGCAAGCACACAAACTGCCCAATATCGTATCTCGATGGTTAGAAGGGCAGCTTACCAGTAAGGCCGAGCTTGAAGTGTGTTTAGCGATTATCGAATCTTGGCGTGAGCGACTATGGAGCCTAAGTTGGTTTATGAAAGAGCTTAATTTTGAGATTGCCTGCCAAGCCAACAAAGAAGACCAATGCAAAGGACATTTCTGGGAAAGCCGCTTCAAAAGCCAGGCTCTACTAGATGAACAGGCACTCGCGGCAGCGATGACGTATGTCGATTTAAACCCGCTAAGAGCAGGAATAGCCCAAACACCAGAAACCTCCGATTACACCTCAATTAAAGCGAGGGTTGAGGCATTAAACAATCAGCAAGAGACGGCACCTTGCCTTTACCCGTTTGTTGGGAATGA
>NZ_JBNJOJ010000077.1:0-574 GCF_050113655.1 Vibrio sp. TRT 29B02 | reverse complement strand
CCGAGCTGCACGGCGGGAAAAACGGGAATAAAGCCCTCTTGCGCTACGCCACTGCCTATCGGTCTGACTTTTACTGGCTGACGAGGCGAGAGACCTAACGACTTTGATGCCACTTCTCCGACCAATTTTTTAGGCTCATCAAACGCGGTGAATAGGGTGTAGCGTGTCCCTTCTTTGATTTTGGTTTCACGCCAGCGCCCTAGTAACACTTCGTTTGTCGTTTGGGCTAAAACAAACGAACAACCAACATTGCGCTGAAAGGCATCATCGGAGCACGCGATATCAAAGTTGTACTCGTATTTTTCCTTTGGCGGCGCATCGGGATTATGAGTACGAACCGGCTCAGGGACGTATGGGGGCATGGGAAGTGGCGGATGTAGGCTTGTACTTTGAGTGGCGCTTGATGCACTCCCGCTCATCTGTGTGCGAGTTAATAGTGCCTTTTGTGCCAATGGGTCGAGGTTGTCGCGAACATGGGGATTTAATTCCCAATCTGAATGATCTAAGCCATCGCTCTCTTTTATCAACAGCGGAACTCGCGGAGAATCATTGAGTAGCAGCAAATGGCCTTGCT
>NZ_JBNJOJ010000076.1:0-575 GCF_050113655.1 Vibrio sp. TRT 29B02 | reverse complement strand
TAAGAGTGAGTGTTATTACACACAACCTCTAAGGATTTTACTATGCCAACTCCATGTTATATTTCTATCGACGGTGAAACTCAGGGTCTGATCACGGCGGGCGCCTGTACGGCTGACTCTATCGGTGACTCTTATGTAGAAGGTCACGAAGACGAGATGCTGGTTCAGAAGTTTGACCACGTCATTTCGGTTCCGACCGATCCACAATCTGGTCAACCTTCTGGTCAACGCGTCCATAAACCTTTCAAGTTTACCGTCACTCTCAACAAAGCCGTACCACTGCTGTACAACGCGCTTTCTTCTGGTGAGAAGATGAAGAACGTAGAGCTTAAATGGTACCGCACCTCTATCGAAGGCAAACAAGAGAACTTCTTCACCACTAAGCTAGAAAACGCGTCTATCGTCGATATCCAGTGTGAGATGCCACACTGTCAAGATCCGTCGATGTCCGACTTCACGCAAAATCTAACGGTCTCAATGTCGTACCGTAAGATCACTTGGGATCACGTCAACGCAGGTACGTCTGGTTCAGACGATTGGCGTAAACCTATCGAAGCTTAATCACTTTGATTTTC
>NZ_JBNJOJ010000075.1:0-603 GCF_050113655.1 Vibrio sp. TRT 29B02 | reverse complement strand
CACATCCCTAATGCATTCACCCACATAAACACTTTAAATTTAGTTGATTTCGTTGTTGCTCGTTTACGAATAAATGGGTACTTCACCCAGTAATCAAAGCAACGGCTAGCTATCTCCCAAGACAATTGGTATTTAGGTCGCATATGACCATTATCGTCATAGTATTTGCTAAGATCTTTAGCCAGTTGCTTATCCATAAAAATAATATGCTTAAGACTACCTAGAGATACAATCGCACTCATAATAACACCTGGAACAGCCCAAACAGTTGCATAATAAAAAAAAACAAATGCGACATCTTTAATAATCATTAGAACCCCAAGCATACATTTCGTCTACAAACCACTTACCAACAAGTGTACCGGTCATCCCACCAACACCACCACCTACAATAGCCCCACCGATTGCCGCAACAGCCAGCACAGGTGCGGAGGCAGTCACACCGATAGCCAAAGCAATGCCAGAAACAGCTGTAACAGCAAGCCCCACTCCAGCACCTCCACCTTTGACTCCGCCGTATACTCCGCCAATAAAGCCCCACACTTCACGAGTTGTTGTCTTGCCACACTCGCCAGTACCATCCACCTTGCACGCTTCATAGAT
>NZ_JBNJOJ010000074.1:0-611 GCF_050113655.1 Vibrio sp. TRT 29B02 | reverse complement strand
CATGACTGGGGTGAAGTCGTAACAAGGTAGCCCTAGGGGAACCTGGGGCTGGATCACCTCCTTATACGATGATTATTGCGATGAGTGTTCACACAGATTGATGGTTTATGTAGTTTAAGAGAAAGAACATCCCCCAAGATGTTCACTTAGTGTCCCGTTCGTCTAGAGGCCTAGGACACCGCCCTTTCACGGCGGTAACAGGGGTTCGACTCCCCTACGGGATACCATTGGGTCGTTAGCTCAGTTGGTAGAGCAGTTGACTTTTAATCAATTGGTCGCAGGTTCGAATCCTGCACGACCCACCATTTTCTCAAGATATGGGGCTATAGCTCAGCTGGGAGAGCGCCTGCCTTGCACGCAGGAGGTCAGCAGTTCGATCCTGCTTAGCTCCACCATTCTTGATTCGATGGGCGATTAGCTCAGTTGGGAGAGCACCTGCCTTACAAGCAGGGGGTCACTGGTTCGAGCCCGGTATCGCCCACCATCTTTAAGCATACTTGCTTGAGTGTTCTTAAAAATGGTTTCGAAAGAAACTTGCTCTTTAACAATTTGGAAAGCTGACGAATAACAACAATCCCCATATCTTTGATATGCGTTGTTATTCAAATTAA
>NZ_JBNJOJ010000073.1:0-713 GCF_050113655.1 Vibrio sp. TRT 29B02 | reverse complement strand
CAAAACCCTTTGGGTGTTGTATGGTTAAGCCTCACGGGCAATTAGTACAGGTTAGCTCAACGCCTCACAGCGCTTACACACCCTGCCTATCAACGTTCTAGTCTCGAACAACCCTTTAGGACCCTCAAGGGGTCAGGGAAGACTCATCTCAGGGCTCGCTTCCCGCTTAGATGCTTTCAGCGGTTATCGATTCCGAACTTAGCTACCGGGCAATGCGTCTGGCGACACAACCCGAACACCAGAGGTTCGTCCACTCCGGTCCTCTCGTACTAGGAGCAGCCCCCTTCAATCTTCCAACGCCCACGGCAGATAGGGACCGAACTGTCTCACGACGTTCTAAACCCAGCTCGCGTACCACTTTAAATGGCGAACAGCCATACCCTTGGGACCGACTTCAGCCCCAGGATGTGATGAGCCGACATCGAGGTGCCAAACACCGCCGTCGATATGAACTCTTGGGCGGTATCAGCCTGTTATCCCCGGAGTACCTTTTATCCGTTGAGCGATGGCCCTTCCATACAGAACCACCGGATCACTATGACCTGCTTTCGCACCTGCTCGAATTGTCATTCTCGCAGTCAAGCGGGCTTATGCCATTGCACTAACCTCACGATGTCCAACCGTGATTAGCCCACCTTCGTGCTCCTCCGTTACTCTTTGGGAGGAGACCGCCCCAGTCAAACTACCCACCAGGCACTGTCCGCAACCCCGAT
>NZ_JBNJOJ010000072.1:0-748 GCF_050113655.1 Vibrio sp. TRT 29B02 | reverse complement strand
TTCTTACCTTCTGCTGTTAGCTGTGCTGCTGCTTCTACCGCTAGCTCTACTTCAGAACCTGTTGCGATAAGGATAAGCTCTGGCTTACCTGCACACTCTTTCAGGATGTAAGCACCTTTAGCGATGTTGGCTAGTTGCTCAGCGTCACGCTCTTGTTGTGCAAGGTTTTGACGAGAGAAGATAAGAGATGTTGGGCCATCTTTACGCTCGATTGCCAGTTTCCAAGCAACGGCTGACTCAACTTGGTCACATGGACGCCATGTGCTCATGTTTGGCGTTAGACGTAGAGAAGCCATTTGCTCAACCGGTTGGTGAGTTGGACCATCTTCGCCTAGACCGATAGAGTCGTGCGTGTAAACTTGGATGTTCTGAACTTTCATCAGAGCAGCCATACGCATTGCGTTACGCGCGTATTCCATGAACATTAGGAATGTTGCACCGTATGGCACGAAACCACCGTGTAGCGCAATACCGTTCATGATAGCCGTCATACCGAATTCACGCACACCGTAGTGAATGTAGTTACCAGAGGCATCATCAGCAGATACAGACTTAGAACCAGACCACATCGTTAGGTTAGAAGGTGCTAGGTCAGCAGAGCCGCCTAGGAATTCTGGTAGCATCGCACCGAATGCTTCTAGCGCATTTTGTGACGCTTTACGTGAAGCGATGTTGGCTGGGTTAGCTTGTAGATCAGCGATGATCGCGTTGGCTTTCTCTTCCCACTCTGCTGGCAGTTCACCGTTTA
>NZ_JBNJOJ010000071.1:0-761 GCF_050113655.1 Vibrio sp. TRT 29B02 | reverse complement strand
CCTGCGCTGGAACGTCTCTCGCTGCGCCACAACAGCCGGATTTTCCAACATAAGACCACGCCTGACATCATCGAGACGCTATTGCAGGAGATGGGCATTCATGACTATGCCTTTTCACTGCAACGCGAGCCGGCTCAACGTGAGTTTTGTGTCCAATACCGTGAAAGTGACCTCGACTTTCTCCACCGCCTCGCCGCGGAAGAAGGCATGGTCTACAGCTTTATTCATGAAGCCGGAAAACACACCTTGCTGTTCAGTGATGCCACTGTGCTGCTGCCCTCCTTAGCTCAGCCTATTCCGTACAACGGGTTAGCGGGTGGTGTCAGCGATGTGCCGTATATCCAAGATTTTTCTTATCAATCCGAGGCCCACGTTAGTGAGGTAGAACTCAAAGACTACAGCTTTAAAAACCCGGCTTATTCCTTTAGCCAATTGGCTCACGGCACGGAGATGGATTACCAACAACCCACTTACGTGCACTTTGATGCGCCAGGTCGCTATAAAGGTGACCCAAATGGCATCGCCTTCACCCGCACTCGCTTGAGTTATCTGCGCCGTGACGCCCAGTTAGCCAAAGGCAAAAGCAACGAATTTTTGCTCCGCTCAGGGTATAAATTTACCTTGAGTGACCACCTCAACACATCCTTTAATCGCGCTTGGCTGCTGGTTCAAGTCAATCACCAAGGCGAACAGGCTCAAGCACTCGAGGAAGAGGGCACTCAAGGCAAGACGACCTACGCCAACCAATGGCAAGCCATCCC
>NZ_JBNJOJ010000070.1:0-779 GCF_050113655.1 Vibrio sp. TRT 29B02 | reverse complement strand
TAATGCGTCTTCTTCACTGTATTCCGGCAGCTCAAGCTCATCGAACGCCATGGCTGGCTCTTCCAGCGACGGCTCTTTAACAGACTCAGCAACAAGCGCTTCAGGTTCGAGAGCTGGGGCTTCTGCCACATCAGCCAATGCCTCTTCCTCATCAAACTCTGGCAAGTCTAGGTCATCGAATTCAAACGCTTCATCTTCTGCTTGCGGCTCTGTGAGCTGTTGTGCAGGTTCAAGTTCTGCATCCGCTAATGCGTCTTCTTCACTGTATTCCGGCAGCTCAAGCTCATCGAACGCCATGGCTGGCTCTTCCAGCGACGGCTCTTCAACAGACTCAGCAACAAGCGCTTCAGGTTCGAGCGCTGGGGCTTCTGCCACATCAGCCAATGCCTCTTCCTCACCAAACTCTGGTAAATCTAGGTCATCGAATTCAAACGCTTCATCTTCTGCTTGCGGCTCTGTGAGCTGTTGTGCAGGTTCTGCATCGGCTAGTGCATTTTGTTCTGTTTCCAGCTCATCATGCTGCGCAATATCGGCTAGATCTAACTCTTCCTGCTCGATATTTTCATCCGCAGAAAGTGAAGCCAGCACATCTTCCGACTGGATGGTTTCTGGTTGCCCATCATCGATTAACCAATCATCATCTTGTGGAATGCCAAATTCATTCTCGATAGCTTCTGGCATTGGTGCGCTGGACTCTTTTGGAGTCTCTGAAGTCTCTGAAGTCTCTGAAGTCTCTGAAGTCTCTGAAGTCTCTGAAGTCTCTGAAGTCTCTGAAGTCT
>NZ_JBNJOJ010000069.1:0-874 GCF_050113655.1 Vibrio sp. TRT 29B02 | reverse complement strand
TTAGGGAAGCGGATTGGTAATATTGCTCTTGGAATTTCTGCCGCCAGAGGTGTGGGTTATGTTGGTTTACTTGTGGGTGCCGTCAGTGGTGTCGATAGCATCTATGAAGCGTGCAAGGTGGATGGTACTGGCGAGTGTGGCAAGACAACAACTCGTGAAGTGTGGGGCTTTATTGGAGGAGTATACGGTGGAATCAAAGGTGGAAGCGTTGGAGTAGGGCTCGCTGTAACCGCCGTTTCTGGTATCGCTTTAGCCATCAGCATAACTGTTACCGCCCCAGTACTTGCTGTCGCGGTGATTAGTGGAGCTGTCGCAGGTGGTTTTGTCGGTGGGGTTGCAGGCTCTACGGCAGGTAAAGCCGTTGGAGATGGATTGTATTTTCTATATGAAAGTTCAGACAAAATTGTATCTGATATAGGGGCTAAATTCTGATGGTCTGGTATGAGTCTGTCGTGGCGCTTTTAGGTTTGGTTTTCGGAGGCTACGCTACAATCTGGGCTGTTCCGGGTGTTATTATGAGTGCGATTGTATCTCTAGGTAGTCTTAAGCATATTGTTTTTATGGATAAACAACTGGCCAAAGATCTTAGCAAATACTATGACGATAACGGTCATATGAGACCTAAATACCAATTGTCCTGGGAGATAGGTAGCCGTTGCTTTGATTACTGGGTGAAGTATCCATTTATTCGTAAACGAGCAACAACGAAATCAACTAAATTTAAAGTGTTTATGTGGGTGAATGCATTAGGGATGTGGAGCTGTATTGTCCTTATCTTAAGCTTGATTTTCTTAAAGTTTACTGGGTACATACCCTAATTTATATGGGACTGTAATGATCGGTTTCATATCGTTACTTAAGGTGTTGGTAATGT
>NZ_JBNJOJ010000068.1:0-1054 GCF_050113655.1 Vibrio sp. TRT 29B02 | reverse complement strand
GGCTTTGTTGCTCAATTCGGTTGGAAGACATGGCAGCCCAAGATTGTTCGGTCATTAAGCAATATACTGAGTTTCAGGCATACCAAGTCCTGTAAGCTTGTTCAGCGCTTTGATCATAGCGTAAGTCTCGCCAACCTGAGCATTGTAATTTCTTAGGCTTAATTTCCCACCTAGCAGCTGTTTTACTCGGTACATTGCTGTCTCTGATAGTGAGCGCTTGTGATAGCCATACCGCTTTTTCCATTTCTTGTTGGAGCCGTAGAGCTTTTGACAACCTACTGCTAAATTGCGAGGGTGTCCTTGCTCCCAGAAGGCTGCCCCTTCTCGTGGTGGGATAAGCGGAACCGCTCGCTTGACCCGTATGGCATCATGGCAATTCCTTGTGTCATAAGCGCCATCGCCTGATATCTCAATAATTTTCCGACGTGTCTGCTTAAGCAAGTTGGGAAGTACTTCAGCATCGGTTACGTTAGATAAACTCAGCTCTGCTGCGACTATTTCGTGGGTGTTTGTATCTACTGCGATATGCAGCTTACGCCAAACCCTACGCTTCCCGTCAGTACCATGCTTCTTAACCTTCCATTCACCTTCACCATAAACCTTGAGGCCAGTGGCATCAATGGCGAGGTGTTGTATCGCACCTCTGGTTTTAGTTTTAAATGAAACCTCAGCTTCCTTAGCTCGACGGCTTATACAGGTATAGTGCGGACAAACTAGCGGGATGTTAGCAATCTTAAATACTGAGTCTAGAAAACCTTGTAGCGCTCTCAATGGCATAGAGAAAACGCGTTTCACCATCAGTGCAGTAGTAATGGCTAAGTCGCTGAATCGACGAGGTCTACCACGCTTGCCTTGCTTGCTTTGCTTCCACTCGGCTATCGCTTCCTCATCAATCCAAAAGGTCAGAGAACCACGGTTGATTAAGGCTTTATTGTACTGCTTCCAGTTAGTTGTTTTGTAACGAGGTTTAGGCATGAGGCTACGACGATTGATGGGTGTAGCCGATCAGATCGTAGCTTCTAGATTTAGTTCCATCGATTTAGGCAACAAAGCC
>NZ_JBNJOJ010000067.1:0-1081 GCF_050113655.1 Vibrio sp. TRT 29B02 | reverse complement strand
GCTAAAGTGTACGGCGGTGAAGCGAAAGACTTCGCATCTATCGATAACGCTCCAGAAGAGCGTGAGCGCGGTATCACAATCTCAACTTCTCACGTTGAGTACGACACTCCAACTCGCCACTACGCACACGTAGACTGTCCAGGACACGCTGACTATGTTAAAAACATGATCACTGGTGCTGCACAGATGGACGGTGGTATCCTAGTTGTTGCTGCGACAGATGGCCCAATGCCACAAACTCGTGAGCACATCCTACTAGGCCGTCAGGTTGGTATCCCTTACATCATCGTATTCATGAACAAGTGTGACATGGTTGACGATGAAGAGCTTCTAGAGCTAGTAGAAATGGAAGTTCGTGAACTTCTATCTGAGTACGACTTCCCAGGTGATGATCTACCAGTAATCCAAGGTTCAGCTCTAGGCGCACTAAACGGCGAAGAGCAATGGGAAGCTAAGATCATTGAACTAGCAGAAGCGCTAGACAACTACATCCCAGAGCCAGAGCGTGCAGTAGACATGCCGTTCCTAATGCCAATCGAAGACGTATTCTCAATCCAAGGTCGTGGTACAGTAGTAACTGGCCGTATCGAGCGCGGTATCCTAAACGTAGGTGACGAAGTTGCTATCGTAGGTATCAAAGAGACAATCACAACAACATGTACTGGTGTTGAGATGTTCCGTAAGCTTCTAGACGAAGGTCGTGCGGGTGAGAACGTTGGTGCACTTCTACGTGGTACTAAGCGTGATGAAGTAGAACGTGGTCAAGTACTAGCGAAGCCAGGTTCAATCACTCCACACACTAAGTTCGAGTCAGAAGTATACGTACTTTCTAAAGACGAAGGCGGCCGTCATACTCCGTTCTTCAAAGGCTACCGTCCACAGTTCTACTTCCGTACAACTGACGTAACTGGTAACATCGAGCTACCAGAAGGCGTAGAAATGGTAATGCCAGGTGATAACATCAAGATGACTGTAGAGCTAATCGCTCCAATCGCGATGGACGAAGGTCTACGTTTCGCGATCCGCGAAGGTGGCCGTACAGTTGGTGCTGGTGTTGTTGCTAAGATCTTCGCTTAATTCT
>NZ_JBNJOJ010000066.1:0-1163 GCF_050113655.1 Vibrio sp. TRT 29B02 | reverse complement strand
TTATAAATCTCAACCGCTAATACTCTAAACAACAGTTTTCACTCAACTTATGACCTATACTAGAAATGAAACTTGGTAATAGTGTGTGCTTATGGATATAAACTTGTTGCTTAACCGCGAATACTTAACAAGTCACGACTTCTATCGTGATTTGATCGACTTTTTGGTTGTAAGAGCCAAGTCGGAGATAGGTTATCTGCATTTCTTTAACTCAGGGACAGAGGAAATCTCCCTTAATGTTTGGTCTAGTAGCGTGCTAGAAGGGTGCCATTTCAGCCATGAAACACATTACCCTCTTTCCGCCGCAGGCATATGGGCAGATAGCATACGAATGATAAAACCTGTTATCCATAATGACTATCACGCCAACTACAGCTCTCCAGATTCTCTACCGGAAGGACATATTCAACTGGTTCATCACTTCAGTCTGCCGATTTTACTTGATGAAGAGGTCGTCGCGGTGGTCGGGATTGGCAACGCTTCGTTTCCCTATCAAGAAGTATTTGTTAACGAATTTCATCTTTGGATCAACGGGTTATGGCCTAAAATACGGCTCAAGACTCAACAGATTGAATCATCAAGCTTGTCAAACCAACAGGTATTCGAATCTCACTCCTCTTACAAAATCATGACCGATATGCTTGGTGCAATTTCAAGGGCGTTGGAGATTCGAGACGAATATACCTCGTCACACCAACGAAACGTAGCCTACATTTGTTCACTCATCGCCACTGATCTATCGCTTGAGGAACAACAAAGGGAAGGACTCGTGATTGGCGCATTAGTGCATGATATCGGCAAAATTGCTATCCCATCTCAAATACTCAACAAGGCAGGAAAGTTAATGCCCGCTGAAACGGCCCTGTTGCAAAACCACGCCCAAATTGGTTCGAGTATATTTAGTCACGTCTCATTTCCCTGGCCTATCTTAAAGATGATCGAACAGCACCATGAAAGGCTAGATGGCTCCGGATATCCCAATGGCCTCAAAGGATCACAGATCGTCATGGAGGCTCGAATCATAGCCGTTGCGGACACGTTTGATGCGATGGCGAGTGACAGACCTTATCGCAAAGCACTGGGGGCTCAGCGTGCGATTGATACGCTGGTTGCAGGAAGAAATACCCTTTACGACCCTTATGTCGTCGACTCGTTGTTAAGAT
>NZ_JBNJOJ010000065.1:0-1206 GCF_050113655.1 Vibrio sp. TRT 29B02 | reverse complement strand
ATGTAAACCTCCCCTAATTAGTTGCGCCCATAATTAGAGGTTTCGGTTTGTTCATTCTTCATTAAATATTCCCATGGTGTCAGATCGTTGAGGGCATCATGGGGACGTTCTTCGTTGTATTCTCGTATCCAGTTTTCTGTTAGCTCACGCACTTCATTCAAGGTTCTGAACACATACATATCGAGGATCTCTGTGCGATACGTACGGTTAAATCGTTCGACATAGGAGTTCTGAGTCGGTTTGCCTGGCTGGATAAATTCCAGCTTGATATCATGCTCCTCAGCCCAAGTCGCAAGCGTCACAGAGATGAACTCTGGGCCATTATCCATTCGCAACTTTTCTGGATAACCTCGCCATGCAATGATTCGTTCAAGCACTCGAACCACTCGTTGCGCAGGGAGGCTTAAATCCACTTCGATAGCGAGTGCTTCACGATTGAAGTCATCCACTACGTTGAAGGTTCTAAATCGACGTCCGCACTGTAAGCTGTCACTCATAAAGTCAATCGACCAACACTGGTTAGCTACCATAGGCACATTAAGCGGCTCAGGCGAACGAGTTGGTAAGCGTTTTTTCGCTTTACGACGCCTATTGAGTTTGAGTTCGCAGTAAATCCGATATATCCGTTTATGATTCCAGCCATGTCCCCAGCGACGAAGTATTTTGAGCAATTTGCTAAAACCGTAGGCTGGATAACGCTCAACCGCCTTTTGCAGTTCAACAATCACTTCATGATCGTTATTCAATTTAGGCTGGTATCGATAAACCGAATCACTAATGCCAACTGCGCGACAAGCAAGACGTAAACTGGCATTGTGCCGTTGTCTGGCATACTCAACCAGTTCGCGTCTTATCGCTGGCTTTACAGCTTTTTTTCTACGATGTCTTTGAGAATTCGATGCTCTAAGCTCAACTCAGCAAACATGGCTTTCAAGCGACGATTCTCCTCTTCTAAGTCTTTAAGGCGTTTGACTTCAGAGGCTTCCATCCCACCGTATTTTGCTTTCCAGTTGTAGTAGGTGGCATCTGAAATGCCGTATTCACGGCACACTTCATTGACCTTACGACCCACTTCCACTTCTTTTAAGATTTTGACGATTTGTGTTTCTGAGTAACGTGATTTTTTCATCGCGGGTTCTCCTTCTATGCTCAGTCTAAGCCGAAGAACTCTAAAATGGTATGCCACTAGTTTAGGGGAGGTTTACA
>NZ_JBNJOJ010000064.1:0-1291 GCF_050113655.1 Vibrio sp. TRT 29B02 | reverse complement strand
GATGAGGAGGTAGCGACACTCAACCGTCACTTCGAGCTTTTCTCTCATCAACTGGAAGAGCGGATTGAATCGGATGGTTTGCCTCTTGATTTTTATGCTCAGGTAGCGGTAGGGGTTGGTGCAACGTCTGCAATCGTTGAGCAAAACCTTAAGAATATTCAAAATGTCCTATTAGAAATAAATGGGCTGTATGTGCAGCATGTCGAAACCAATCAAAAAGTGGGCTATGCCAATAATCAGCGATTTTTTGATCAGCGTGCCGCATTGTTTAAAAAACTGGATGGTTCCTTTGCAATGCTTTCCAAGCGTAGCGTTCAATTGCCCATCTACACGCAAATCAAGCGCAATCTAAAGCTATCCACTAAATCAGTCGTTCACAATGCGGATGAAATCTTAAAAACAGGTTTTGTGAAAGAGCTTGGTAAGCGCATTGGCAATATTGCAATTGGTATCTCCGCTGCTAGAGGTTTGGGGTATGTCGGTCTAGTGATAGGTGCTGCCAGCGGTATGAGTAATATCTATGAGGCGTGCAAGGTCGATGGAACAGGAGATTGTGGTAAGACGACGACCCGAGAAGTGGGCGGGTTTATTGGCGGTGTCGTTGGTGGTATTCAAGGTGGTAACGTTGGCGTTGGGCTTGCTGTCGCCGCCGTTTCTGGTATTGCTCTAGTTATTGGCGTAACCGCATCGGCTCCTGTTCTGGCGGTTGCTGCAATTGGTGGAGCGGTTGCAGGTGGTTTTGTCGGTGGTGTCGCTGGCGGTGCGACTGGTAAAGCAATAGGCGATGGATTGTATTTCTTGTATGAAAATGCGATAGAAATTGTTTCGGAAATCGAGGCTACTTTCTAATGGCTTGGTATGAACTTCTTGCTGCTTCGTTAGGTTTGATCTTTGGAACTTATGCCCTTGTTTGGTCTATTCCTGCTGTAATAATGATTGCTGTTGTTTCTTTAGGGAGCTTCAAGCACATTATTTTCATAGATAAGCAGCTAGCTAAAGACCTGAATAAGTATTACGACGATAACGGTTATATGCGACCGAAGCATCAAGCATCTTGGGATGTTGGAAGTCGGTTTATCAATTACTGTATTGCTTATCCTTTTATTCGACATCGTGAACAAACTGATTCTAAAAAATTTAAAGGATTTATGTGGATTAACGCATTAGGAATGTGGAGTTATATTGTACTTGCCTTGAGTTTAACGTTATTAAAATTTACTGGGTACATACCCTAATTTATATGGGACTGTAATGATCGGTTTCATATCGTTACTTAAGGTGTTGGTAATGT
>NZ_JBNJOJ010000063.1:0-1340 GCF_050113655.1 Vibrio sp. TRT 29B02 | reverse complement strand
CTGAGGGATCCCCACAAAATCATATAGTCGCCTCTTGAGCTTTAGCGAGTTTTATAAGGAAGCTTTCTATACCTTTCCGCCACTCTTTTACTGCCACGTTCCAACCTGGCCGCTTGTACAAACGCATTCCAAGATAAAAATAACTTAAAACAGCTCGAGTCTTGATTGTATTAGCTTGGAACCGACAGTGTGCATTCATCCTTTCTCCTAGCAACCCTATCAGGGTGAGGAGAAGATGTCCTACGCTAGCTATAAGAACTAAAATACTCATTCTTTTTAGTCGCTTAGTTCCGTGACTTGACATGCCAAGGCCAAATCGTTCAGATTTGCAGTCTCTGAACGACTCCTCTATTTGCATGCGATTACTATAGATATTGACTACTCGTTTTGCCAGTTCAAGTCTTGCTGGAAGCGACGTAACAAGTACCCAAGGGTCATTAGCCCGACGAGCATTTTTTCGGCTGTAATTGGATTGCTGACGTAACCCCTTTGTTGTTTTTGCTATACGACCTTTTGATTTCGCCTTGTACAGAATGAGATTGACTCTATAGGGCAACTTGTTGCCCATAAACCAGTTCTTCATCAACGTCGGTGTCGAGGTTGAACGTGGGAAAAGGGCTTTACACCACTCACCTTGATTTCCGTCCGGACTCAGGCAGACCTTTCCTCTCACTCTGCCAACAAAATGCCAGCCGTGTGATGTCACCGACTTAAACCAAGGGCGCTTGAATCCTGCATCAGTCACAATGATCGGAGTACAGGTTGTTGGCAAAAGTATCTTGAGTCGATTGAGAAAATCATTGTGTGTTGTGGCTTTCTCTTTTGTTTCTAGAGGGTGAACTTCTTCGTATAAGGTCAAGGCTCTTCCTTTAAATGACAACGATGCTCTAAGTAAAAACAGTGTCTTTTGCTTATTTAAGTCTGACCAATCAACATGAATAACAGGCTGCGTTAGATGGGACGTCAGTAAAGTTGTCATGCGCTTATAAACAAGCAATCTCGATTCATACAGATGGGAATTAGAGAGTAGTCGGTCAGCCCTTTTAATTGCATGTTTTTCATAGGCTTGGGTCACGATCCCCCTTCCGATAGAAGTCACGTAAAGTGCATTTCCAGAGAGAACACTTTCAACACACGCGCCAAACGCTCTTGCTCGAGTTTTATGCATTGAACCAAGGACAGCGTTAAGAAAATTGGATACTATACTTTTCACATTCATGACGTTTCTCGGTGATGACATATTTATTGTGGTGATAAACTGTTGATCACTAAGCGTCATGAATGTTCCCAATAAAATGAATTTATTAGCTTTTTCTCTCAGTTTTGTGGGGATACTTCAG
>NZ_JBNJOJ010000062.1:0-1398 GCF_050113655.1 Vibrio sp. TRT 29B02 | reverse complement strand
GGTAAGGATTGATTAGACATCAGCAGTAAACTGAGCGGATACCGCTCAGGGTTGTTTAGAGTCGCGGTTAATTCGTGTCGCCATCTACCCAATAGTTTGCCCACACTTTTACAGTTGCATCGGTTGGTTTTAAGCCCGTAACCAGAATAGATTCTTGCTCGGTAGTGTTCAGTATCGAGTACAACCCAGAAAGTGCGCTCACTGAAACCAGAACCAATGCGACACTCCTCTCTATGAATTGTCGCTTAGTTAACCGAGTCACTTGCCAGTCTCTGGATCTAACGGGGCACTACGATACTCTTCACCAGCTAAAATATCGTAGTGAATCACCGTATCGCTATTAAACTGAGAAAAATCAAAGTAGACACTGTATGCATTGAAAACGACTAAATCCGATTTTTTATCCCTTATTTCTCCATTTGTATAAAAACTGCATGCTAAGCCAGATGACCACTCTTTTAAATCTTCATAATATCGTGCGCGACAATCTCTAGCTTCAACCTGTGAAGTTAACTCTAACGGTTTATTGTTATAATCGGTGCCTGATTGGTAAATACGTAGTTGGGCAAAACCTACTGTATCAAATGCGTTATAGGCTTCGACCTTGATATCTCGTAATTCGACCACGCAATTTTCACTGTTTGTGTAAGTTGAGTATGGCACGGTGAACTGATAACGGTCATCACTTACATCATTACTCGGAGTAAAGAATGTAGTGATCTTTCCTCCTCGATGGGCTTTTTGGCCAAACATATCATAAGAGTAGGATTCACAGTCATCACCATATACCCAATAGTTTGCCCACACTTTTACGGTTGCATCGGTTGGTTTTAAGCCCGTAACCAGAATAGATTCTTGCTCGGTAGTGTTCAGTATCGAGTACAACCCAGATAGTGCGCTCACTGAAACCAGAACCAATGCGACACTCCTCTCTGTGAATTGTCGCTTAGTTAACCGAGTCACTTGCCAGTCTCTGGATCTAACGGGGTACTACGGTACTCTTTACCAGCTAAAATATCGTAGTGAATCACCGTATCGCTATTAAACTGAGAGAAATCAAAGTAGACACTGTAAGCATTGAAAACGACTAAATCCGCTTGTTTATCCCTTATTTCTCCATTCGTATAAAAACTGCATGCTAAGCCAGATGACCACTCATTTAAATCTTCGTAATATCGAGTACGACAATCTTTGGCTTCAATTGTAGAATCTAAGTCTATCGGTTTGTTGTAATATTTTGTGCCTGATTGGTAAATACGTAGTTGGGCAAAACCTACTGTATCAAATGCGTTATAGGCTTGAACTGTTATATCCCCCAAGTTTACTTCACAATCAAACGAGTCTTGATATTGCTGGAAAGGAATGCGCAATTCATACCTGTTTGGGTCGTTGGAGAAG
>NZ_JBNJOJ010000061.1:0-1438 GCF_050113655.1 Vibrio sp. TRT 29B02 | reverse complement strand
GGCTAATGCCAGTCAGTTAAGCTGACTGGCTTTCTTTTTATTGGGGTATTTCTTTGCCTTTGGTTTTATTGCTCTCGGATATATCCGCTCTTCTCGTTTAATGGGCAAGACATGATGTATCGCCTCCTCTTGCAAGTGAGTAATGCGCTTAGGGATTGTTCCCGCTGACTCCAACCAGAACCCCAAAATTACGTGAATGATAGAGTGAGCACACGTTGTGAAGCTCAGTTGGTTGGGGTAGATGCCAGGCACTGCTCTAGCCATGTTAACCATCTGATATCTAATAATGTTATAGCTAAGCAATAAGCCCCATAGTTCTTGTTTTACCATCTCTGGCTTCTTACTTCTCAGTGTGAACTCGTTGTTCAGAAGTGAAGACTTCATTTCCCGATATCCAACTTCGATTTCCCATCTATGACTGTAAAGCTCTGCTATTTCCGCTGGCGGATAACGACGATGATCAGTCATCGAGGTCAAGATATTCACTTCTTTCCCTTTGATAGTTTTCTTTATCAGGCGAACTTCGATGGTTTCAGGTAGTGACGGGGACTTCTTTCTCGCTTGAGGCGCTGTCTTGAGTTCGACAATCCGATCATTGCGACCCAGCTTTCTGACTTCAGTAAATTGGGTATTCTTGCGCATTGGCATTAGCCAATGCCTTTCAGTTCCTGTATTTGCCCAGCGATGAAGAAGACTAAGAGAGTAAAAGCCTCTGTCGAACATTGTGAGGCTGTAGTCTGGTGTTGTTTCAATCAACTGTTCCGCCAATATCATCTCACTGGTTTTGTAACTAGCGAAAGCACTGGCGACCAGCATGTGACTGGTCAACTCCATCTGGCAAACCATACGCACCTGAGGAAAGCTACCTTCACTATTCTGATTTGACGCAGATTGAAACGCATCGCGGTTTTCCTTGGTGTCTGGCGTTCGCCATACCACGCCATCGACAGCGAGGAGTTTTAATCCACACCAAGTCGGATGGTCAGCTGTTTCATTCCATAAGCTCTGGCTTTGATGGAATACTTCTTTCATGGCATCAGCCCCGAGCCGTTGTCTCGCTTGAACGATAGCACTAGGGGCAACCAGACTTCGTTTCCCAGGCAACATTAATTGCGCTTTGGAGACAATTGACCACAAAGGCTCTTGTCGGTAAAGCGACATAGCAACGACCGCCCAAACGGCCATGTCGAGAGGGATACGACGTTTACGAATAGTCGCCACACCAGAAGCTTCTAAGCATTGGTTGATGAAATCAGGGCAAAGAATGTCACTGAGTTTTCCAAGTTGTTCAGTATTGGGGGCATAACGATTGGCGAGTGTTAGGGCTGTAGTTAATTGCAAAATAAAAGGCTCAAAGTTATAGAAACTTAGAGCCTTTATAAGCCATCTGCAGGATCGTTCAACCGATCATTTATCTCTTAACTGATCGGCATTAGCC
>NZ_JBNJOJ010000060.1:0-1575 GCF_050113655.1 Vibrio sp. TRT 29B02 | reverse complement strand
ACAAAATCTTAAATTGAAGAGTTTGATCATGGCTCAGATTGAACGCTGGCGGCAGGCCTAACACATGCAAGTCGAGCGGAAACGAGTTAACTGAACCTTCGGGGAACGTTAACGGCGTCGAGCGGCGGACGGGTGAGTAATGCCTGGGAAATTGCCCTGATGTGGGGGATAACCATTGGAAACGATGGCTAATACCGCATAATAGCTTCGGCTCAAAGAGGGGGACCTTCGGGCCTCTCGCGTCAGGATATGCCCAGGTGGGATTAGCTAGTTGGTGAGGTAATGGCTCACCAAGGCGACGATCCCTAGCTGGTCTGAGAGGATGATCAGCCACACTGGAACTGAGACACGGTCCAGACTCCTACGGGAGGCAGCAGTGGGGAATATTGCACAATGGGCGCAAGCCTGATGCAGCCATGCCGCGTGTATGAAGAAGGCCTTCGGGTTGTAAAGTACTTTCAGCAGTGAGGAAGGTGGGTATGTTAATAGCATATTCATTTGACGTTAGCTGCAGAAGAAGCACCGGCTAACTCCGTGCCAGCAGCCGCGGTAATACGGAGGGTGCGAGCGTTAATCGGAATTACTGGGCGTAAAGCGCATGCAGGTGGTTTGTTAAGTCAGATGTGAAAGCCCGGGGCTCAACCTCGGAATTGCATTTGAAACTGGCAAACTAGAGTACTGTAGAGGGGGGTAGAATTTCAGGTGTAGCGGTGAAATGCGTAGAGATCTGAAGGAATACCGGTGGCGAAGGCGGCCCCCTGGACAGATACTGACACTCAGATGCGAAAGCGTGGGGAGCAAACAGGATTAGATACCCTGGTAGTCCACGCCGTAAACGATGTCTACTTGGAGGTTGTGGCCTTGAGCCGTGGCTTTCGGAGCTAACGCGTTAAGTAGACCGCCTGGGGAGTACGGTCGCAAGATTAAAACTCAAATGAATTGACGGGGGCCCGCACAAGCGGTGGAGCATGTGGTTTAATTCGATGCAACGCGAAGAACCTTACCTACTCTTGACATCTACAGAAGCCAGCGGAGACGCAGGTGTGCCTTCGGGAACTGTAAGACAGGTGCTGCATGGCTGTCGTCAGCTCGTGTTGTGAAATGTTGGGTTAAGTCCCGCAACGAGCGCAACCCTTATCCTTGTTTGCCAGCACTTCGGGTGGGAACTCCAGGGAGACTGCCGGTGATAAACCGGAGGAAGGTGGGGACGACGTCAAGTCATCATGGCCCTTACGAGTAGGGCTACACACGTGCTACAATGGCGCATACAGAGGGCGGCCAACTTGCGAAAGTGAGCGAATCCCAAAAAGTGCGTCGTAGTCCGGATTGGAGTCTGCAACTCGACTCCATGAAGTCGGAATCGCTAGTAATCGTGGATCAGAATGCCACGGTGAATACGTTCCCGGGCCTTGTACACACCGCCCGTCACACCATGGGAGTGGGCTGCAAAAGAAGTGGGTAGTTTAACCTTCGGGAGGACGCTCACCACTTTGTGGTTCATGACTGGGGTGAAGTCGTAACAAGGTAGCCCTAGGGGAACCTGGGGCTGGATCACCTCCTTATACGATGATTATT
>NZ_JBNJOJ010000059.1:0-2438 GCF_050113655.1 Vibrio sp. TRT 29B02 | reverse complement strand
TTGCTCTTTAACAATTTGGAAAGCTGACGAATAACAACAATCCCCATATCTTTGATATGCGTTGTTATTCAAATTAAAAGTTCTCAAATCCTAACTTTCTCTAATAAAGAGAAATTTAGGTACCAACACACATTCAAGTGTTCTTGGAAACATCCTTGTGATGTTTATATTTGAGTCCGGCAAAATCGTGTCTGCACATGTATAAAAATGCAGACAACTTTGGTGACTAACAAAGACCCTTTGGGGTTGTATGGTTAAGTGACTAAGCGTACACGGTGGATGCCTTGGCAGTCAGAGGCGATGAAGGACGTATTAACTTGCGATAAGCCCAGATTAGGTAGTAAAAACCTGTGAGTCTGGGATTTCCGAATGGGGAAACCCACTTACATAAGTAAGTATCGCTGCGTGAATACATAGCGCAGCGAGGCGAACCGGGGGAACTGAAACATCTAAGTACCCCGAGGAAAAGAAATCAACCGAGATTCCGAAAGTAGCGGCGAGCGAAATTGGACTAGCCCTTAAGCTTTTAATGAGACAGGTGAAGGCTCTGGAAAGTGCCGCGATACAGGGTGATAGCCCCGTAACCGACATCTCATCATCAGTGAAATCGAGTAGGGCGGGACACGTGTTATCCTGTCTGAATATGGGGGGACCATCCTCCAAGGCTAAATACTACTGACTGACCGATAGTGAACCAGTACCGTGAGGGAAAGGCGAAAAGAACCCCTGTGAGGGGAGTGAAATAGAACCTGAAACCGTGTACGTACAAGCAGTAGGAGCACCTTCGTGGTGTGACTGCGTACCTTTTGTATAATGGGTCAGCGACTTATATTCAGTAGCAAGGTTAACCATCTAGGGGAGCCGTAGAGAAATCGAGTCTTAACTGGGCGTCGAGTTGCTGGATATAGACCCGAAACCAGGTGATCTAGCCATGGGCAGGTTGAAGGTTGAGTAACATCAACTGGAGGACCGAACCGACTAATGTTGAAAAATTAGCGGATGACTTGTGGCTAGGGGTGAAAGGCCAATCAAACCTGGAGATAGCTGGTTCTCCCCGAAATCTATTTAGGTAGAGCCTCGGACGAATACTACTGGGGGTAGAGCACTGTTAAGGCTAGGGGGTCATCCCGACTTACCAACCCTTTGCAAACTCCGAATACCAGTAAGTACTATCCGGGAGACACACGGCGGGTGCTAACGTCCGTCGTGGAGAGGGAAACAACCCAGACCGCCAGCTAAGGTCCCAAATTATAGCTAAGTGGGAAACGATGTGGGAAGGCTTAGACAGCTAGGATGTTGGCTTAGAAGCAGCCATCATTTAAAGAAAGCGTAATAGCTCACTAGTCGAGTCGGCCTGCGCGGAAGATGTAACGGGGCTAAGCTATAAACCGAAGCTGCGGCAATGACTTTTAGTCATTGGGTAGGGGAGCGTTCTGTAAGCCGTTGAAGGTGTGTTGTAAAGCATGCTGGAGGTATCAGAAGTGCGAATGCTGACATGAGTAACGATAAAGGGGGTGAAAAACCTCCTCGCCGGAAGACCAAGGGTTCCTGTCCAACGTTAATCGGGGCAGGGTAAGTCGACCCCTAAGGCGAGGCCGAAAGGCGTAGTCGATGGGAAACGGGTTAATATTCCCGTACTTCTTACAATTGCGATGGGGGGACGGAGAAGGCTAGGTGGGCCTGGCGACGGTTGTCCAGGTTCAAGTGCGTAGGCTTGAGAGTTAGGTAAATCCGGCTCTCTTTAAGGCTGAGACACGATGTCGAGCTACTACGGTAGTGAAGTCATTGATGCCATGCTTCCAGGAAAAGCCTCTAAGCTTCAGATTGTAAGGAATCGTACCCCAAACCGACACAGGTGGTCGGGTAGAGAATACCAAGGCGCTTGAGAGAACTCGGGTGAAGGAACTAGGCAAAATGGTACCGTAACTTCGGGAGAAGGTACGCTTCTGACGGTGAAGTCCCTTGCGGATGGAGCTATCGGAAGTCGCAGATACCAGGTGGCTGCAACTGTTTATTAAAAACACAGCACTGTGCAAAATCGTAAGATGACGTATACGGTGTGACGCCTGCCCGGTGCCGGAAGGTTAATTGATGGGGTTAGCGCTTGCGCGAAGCTCTTGATCGAAGCCCCGGTAAACGGCGGCCGTAACTATAACGGTCCTAAGGTAGCGAAATTCCTTGTCGGGTAAGTTCCGACCTGCACGAATGGCGTAATGATGGCCACGCTGTCTCCACCCGAGACTCAGTGAAATTGAAATCGCTGTGAAGATGCAGTGTACCCGCGGCTAGACGGAAAGACCCCGTGAACCTTTACTACAGCTTGGCACTGAACATTGACCCTACATGTGTAGGATAGGTGGGAGGCTTTGAAGCAAGTACGCCAGTATTTGTGGAGCCGTCCTTGAAATACCACCCTTGTAGTGTTGATGTTCTAACGT
>NZ_JBNJOJ010000058.1:0-3613 GCF_050113655.1 Vibrio sp. TRT 29B02 | reverse complement strand
ACAGAGTTGTCTGCCGCCGTCACATCGCCGTCGGTGTTCTCTACCTCAATCGTTGGCTTAGCGTCATCCGCGCCGTTCACGGTGATGACCAAGTTCGCTTTCGATTGGTCGCCGTCTGCGTCAGTCAAGGTGTACTCGAACGTCTCCGTCGGCTTGTCATTGCCCGTCAGGCTCTGAACCGCTTTCGACTCGTTGTTTAACGTGTAGGTGTAGCTGCCGTCCGCTTTCATCACTAAGGTACCGTACGTACCCTGTACTGTGATGTCGCCGTTCGCCGCCTTCGTACCACCACTCACGTCCATCACTGTCGTCGGCTCATCCGCACCTTCGTCGTCGTTCGTCAGCACGTTACCCGTGGCAACCTGCTTACCGTCTTCCGTCACCTCATCCGCGTCCGCCATCGCAGTCGACTCAGTATCGATGATTTCAATGTCTAATGTGTCGCTGTGCGATTGACCCGCCAGGTCCGTCACAACCACAGTGAAGCTATCGACCACCGCACCCGAGGCGTGGCTGTCCGCTTGACCGTCTTCCGTGTACGTGTAGCTCACTTCACCCGTCTGAGCATCGTAACCCGTCACAACCAGACCGCCACCCACTGTTACAGGGGTTTGCGCCGTAGCACCCGTGATGTCCACGTTGTTGATCGTCACACCGTCAATGCCCGCTTGCGCGCCCACGGTAATCGTGCCTGTCACTGCCTCACCCGTCGCTTCCACAACAGAGTTGTCTGCCGCCGTCACATCGCCGTCGGTGTTCTCTACCTCAATCGTTGGCTTAGCGTCATCCGCGCCGTTAATAGTAATAACTACAGTTTGAGTATCTTTTCCATCTACCGTCGTCACTTCGTACGTTTCGACGATAGTTTCACCTTTAGTCAAACTTTGTACATATTTACTGTCGTTGTTTACTTCATAGCTCCAGTTGCCATCTTTATCGATTGTCAATGTGCCTAATTGACCTAACAACTGATCATTTTCATCTTTGCCTGTGCTCGATTTGAACGTCACATCTGTTGAAAACGCACCATCACCGTCTTCATCAATGACAGTCAACGTGCCACTCACTTCAAGCTGAACACCTGTTGTATCTGGGTCGGTATCAAGGTCTTCTGTAACACTGCCTTGATCGCTATCGCCCTCGTCCTTATCAATGATGATTTCTGAGTCTTCTTCAACATTAGTTAAGTCAACATTAACTGTTGCTGTATCTTTGCTACCATTCCCATCTTTTACTTCAACAACTAGTTCAAAACTGCCTAAGTCAGCGTCATCTATTTCTTTGTTGAGGGTGATCTCGCCCGAGTTAGGATCGATGTTAAATACACCGTTGGTTAGCTCACCGTTCGAGAAACTGTATGTTAACTCGTCTCCATCAACGTCTTCCGCCTTAACGACACCAATTAACGTCCCCGCCTTGCTTTGCTCGGGTACTGACTTAAAGTCATAAACGTCTACATTTGGAGCATCTCCTGGTTGATCATTCCCAGAGATAAACTCCGGAGCATCGTTCACTGGCTTAACATTAACAGTAACTGTCGCAGTATCAGTACCACCGTTACCATCAGAGATAGTGTACTTAAATGTTGTTACACCGTTGAAGTTATCTGCTGGCTCAAAAACCACATTGCCACCAACAAGTTTAACCTCACCATGACTAGGGTCAGTCATGGAGACAGACGTAATGGTTAGGGTATCGCCGTCAACATCGAAGTCGTTTGCAAGTAACTGTGAGTGTGGAATCTCTAGAGTCGTGTCTTCGTCAGTTGTGAGATCAACTAACACTTCTTGAAGTTTGATGTTATCTAGGTAGGTACCACTGTTATCACCAGCACCGCCTACTTCAACAAAACTAATGGTATTATCGCCAGCAGCACCGATTACTTCGAAAGTGTGCGTTTCCATAGTATTGCTATCTGGAGTAATAGTCGCAATGACTACACCATTCCAAACAACCTGAATCTTAGCCGTATGGTTCTCACCGCGCGCAGCAACATCTAAAGAGATTTGGTAAGGCTTACCTTCCTCAACGCCATTAACGGTTTGACTCAGAGTGACATTATCTCCTCGGCCACCTTCACCTTCCATATCAATAAAGCGGTCACCGTCAGTAGATACATTTTTATAGCCATCTTCTACTAAATCGAGCTTCCCTGAATTAGCAGTAAACTCCCAGTTGTCCAGGCTACTCGCGCGATCGCCCCAACTTGGGCTAGATGAACTGGTAAATGACTCAAAGCTGCCATTCAGGATTAAGTTGTTACCTAAAGTATGCACATCATCTGTTGCAACCGGAGGATCATTAACTGGTGTGACATTCAGAGTAACCGTGGCGTCGTCATAACCGCCATTACCATCAGTAACAGTGTATTTAAAGGTTGCCTCACCGTTGTAATTAGCGTCTGGTTTGAACTTGATCACTCCATTCTCATAATCAACTTCTAGCTGACCATGAGTAGGAGATGCAATTGATCCTTCAACAATAGACAGAACGTCGCCATCGACATCAGTGTCGTTCGCTAGCAGTTCAGCAAAGGTAATTTCGATTGTCGTATCTTCTGGTGTAGTAAGGTTCGGCTTGTTCACGCCTGTAACAGTGATATTGTCTAACAGCGCGCCATAGCTATCTGACTTACCCGCACCCGCAAAAGTCAAATCAGTACTGTCACCTTGAACATCAAATTCAGCAGTAACTTTATACCAACCGTCTGAATCAGGGCCAACAATTTGAACATTAGAAATGTCAGAGCCTGAAACTGTTCCGTCAGCATGGACAGTAATAGTTTCAGCACCAAAGGTGAACTTCATATCTGATGATGAATCACCGTCTCGACGAGGGTTGTAGTCAAATTCAACACGAACACTGTCTTGTCCGGCAGTGTTTATAGAAGTAGTAATGGCAGTGTTTTGATGCGCATCAAGCTCTGCGATGTAATCACCATCAGTAGCTTTGGCGATTAGCCCATCACGTTGGATTTCTAAACCGTTGGTTCCGTTCCAATCATCCAGTTGATCTCCGCTAACTACTGTCCATTTTCCAGTGTTCGCCATATGCTCGAATGATTCAGAGAAGAGTAGTGTCGTAGTTTCTACCCCGTACTTGTCATCATTTGCTTTAGGGCCGTCATTGGTTCCGGTTACAGTAATCGTTAGAGTCGCTGTATCTGTGCCGCCCTGACCGTCGCTAATCGTATAGGTAAAGGTCTCGGAAACTGTTTCACCAACCTTTAGACTTTCTGCATTGTCAGCCACATACTTGTAACTACCATCAGCATTGACGGTTAAAGTACCAAAACTACCAGCTAGCTCAGACCCCACAATTCCAGATTCGCTATTTGTGGCGCTTTCGGCACCTGTACGAATACCAATTACCTCAAGCTTATCACCATCAATGTCACTGTCATTTTTCAGCAGTCCATTGAGTTCCGTGACATTGAGTGTTGTATTTTCCCCTATTGCATTGCTGTCGTTGCGAGCGATTGGGCCATCGTTGGTGCCTATGATGGTAATCGTCGCTGCGGTTTCTGTACGCGATAGCTCTTGGCCTTCGTCGTCATATTCCACAACATCATAGCTGTATGTGATGGTTTCACTTTCACCCGATGCCAGTGAGT
>NZ_JBNJOJ010000057.1:0-3642 GCF_050113655.1 Vibrio sp. TRT 29B02 | reverse complement strand
TGGGATCACGTCAACGCAGGTACGTCTGGTTCAGACGATTGGCGTAAACCTATCGAAGCTTAATCACTTTGATTTTCAGAGGCTTCCTACAGGAAGCCTCCTGAAAGCCTTAACCCCAAATTACCGTTGTCGCGGTAATTTGTATTTAAGGTTTTTGTGCTTGGTGTTAACGATAGGAGAGACGTATGGCGACATTGGCGTACACCATCAATATTGAAGGACTCGGCGATGATGCCTTCTCGCTGCAACGCAAACCTGCGAAACGCAAGTTATGTGTCCAATACCGTGAAAGTGTCCCACCTAAGCAATATCAGTGGACGATAACTCCAGAACACCTCTCTACGATGCAGTCGATTCTTGAAGCGAGTCGGGGAGCACTATGACAATGACTACCTATACTATTCAACCGGGGGATACCTTACTCCAAATTGCTATTGATCAAGGCGTCGAATATGTCGACCTCTTGACGCTGAATCCGCAATGTCAGACTGACCCAAATTACATTCGGGCGGGAGATACCTTAACACTACCTAAAGAAGTGATCATTGAGGTGCCTGAACCCGATTATTCGCCTGAGCCACCCAGTACAGCGCTAGAGCCAAAATGTACTGGAGAAATTCTTAGTGCGCCTGTATGTCAGGGCATCGATGTCCATGACGTGCTGTTTTTTACTGGGGATTCACCAACAGACTATTACTGTTTGGCGCAAGAGGATCAAGCAAAGCTCAAACAAGAAATTCAGATCACCGACGAGCTGATTCAAGCCTATAAAACGCTGCTAGAAAACGCACCCAGTGGCGACAACATTGACCCCGCTGAGATGCAGCAGCATGCGCTAAAGAAAAAGGCGTGGCTTGAGCAGTGCGTCTATGCAGGGGCCATCAAGGTAGACGCGCCAAAAAACACCGCAGCAGGCACCGCGACTCAGTCTGCGGAACAACCAAAAACACAAAACTACATCGCAAGCAAAATCGCTGAACTTGAGAAACGCCGCGCGTTAGTGAACACTTATGTCCCGTACTTCTCTGAGCCATCCACCATCACGGTGCGCGATAACGTTCTCGCCGCTCTCGAGAAAGAGCTCGCCTACTGGCAGGATTTAGCGAAGAGACCCGTTGTACCAGAGTCTTCCAACAAACAAAGTGTTGATCTTAACAAGATGAACCACAAAACGCTTGAACGCACACCCGCGAAAAGACATGTGCTAGAAGCCTGGCTCGTGAGCGAAAATCGACTTGTGTACCTGCGAGCGGATTTTGTCGAGCGTGCCAAAAACAACTGGAAACAAAATACCGTTAATGCCGAAGTCACTCGAGCCTTAGAAGCGAGGGACTGGCAAGGGCTAAAGCAAGCCTTTATCCAAGACATTAAAAAAGGCATTCGCAATGATATCGAGACCAGTAAGCTAGAGGCTGTCTTTGACAACTGGAAAGCGGACGGTTGGAAAGCCCATGAATGGAAAGCGACTCAAAAGCTGCATGATGACAATGGCGAAGTTCTTTTTGCCAGCTCTCAAGAGGCGCAACTACTGCGCTTTGCTGCCCAAGCCAGCGTCAAAAATACGATTGAACCATCCGAAGGCAAAATAGATATTGGCATTGGTGCGGAGGCCAGTTTCGCTCTGGCTGAAGGTGCGGTTGGGCTTCACCGTTACTTCCCCTATGAAGGTGGCTATACCCTAGAGCTTAGCTATCTTGATGCCAACAAACAGCCTGCCGTCTATCCTTTTGGTCACTTTAGAGCCAAAGTTAGCTTAATGCTCAGCTGTTTTGTTGGTGCGATGACCAGCGGGCGCTTAGAACTCACTAATCAAGCCAACAACAACCCCGGCCACCAAATACTGCTCTCTCCAAGCGTTAGTATGGGTACCAATGCTTCTGGCGGTGTCGGCGTGAAAGGCGATATTTTTGGTGGTGCTCAAGTTGGAGGTCAGGTTGAAGGGGGGCTGGAATGGAAAGCGCCGCAAGATACCAAACTGGATAAGGTGTTTGATTTCGCCACCCTCGCCAAAGTGGGTGCCAACGGCAATGTGGCTATTGGTGCCGGAGCGGGTTGGGATTTCCAATTGGCGCTCGATGGTGGGAAATTCATCTTTAATTGTTCAGGGCGCTTAGTGTTTGGCCCTGGCGCTAGTGGTGGATTTGGCACTACCGTTGATTTTGAGCAGTTATGGCAACTCGCGGTTATATTGTTTAAAGGCTTAAAAGCAACCGATTACCGCGTTCTGGATAATCTAGATAGTCGCGTTTACGAGCACCTTATGCTGTCTAGTTATATGGCTTTTGCTAGCAATATGATTGCTGATCCGCAAGAGGCGCTTAAACAGGCGGTAATGACCAGTCGGCAAGCAATCAATACTTGGTGGGGTAAGCGAATGACTCTGTGGGACAAAGAGTCTGAGCGGAAAAGAGAAGCTTTTCGTCTAGCTCGGCGGATCACTAAACATTTCAACCCTAATGGGCACGACGTGACCGGTGAGGTGCCGTTTGAAGAATTGTTGCCTGAGGCCGTCGGTATTATGCTGAATACCTTAGTGACAACGTTTTATTTGTCATGGGAAGAGGAGCAAGAAAAGGCGATCTATATATTATTGCTTGGTGGGGTTAAAACGTGGCGACGTTTTGAAGAGGTGCTCACACGTATGAATGCCACGGGTGAAAAACCGCCAGGCGGTAAACAAGCAGAAGACAAAGCGTTGTTTGACAATTTGGCGCGCATTAATGCGATATTAGATGGCGAACAACAGACAAGCTTTAACAACTGGGTATTAAAACTGGCGCAAGTGAAGGAAATCAACGAGAGCAACTTTGCTCAAATGCACCCGTTTGCGCCGCGATCCGGCTGGAGTTGGAGGCAGAAGAGGGAGACAGTTGAACGGCAAATCGCGCGTTTAAATAACAACAACGGTTACTATATTTAACCACAGCGACCGCCGTAAGGCGGTCGTTTTCGATGCTAATAAGCTTGCTCCGTGCTTTGGACGGAGCAGCGAAACCCTGAACGGTATGACAGATTATCACTTACTATCGGGTCAAATGCGCGGGCGGCAGTGACCATACCTCCCCCACCTCGAATAACTTTATACTCACCCTTTTCTGGGCCTTGTGGATCAAGTTTAGGCGACACTTTATAATAATCTTTAGCGTACCAATCATTGACCCACTCCTCGGCATTTTCAGTCATATCATAAAGACCAAGTGGATTGGGTGCAAACATACCAACCGTTTTTAGGCCTGTGGCGATGTTAGCGGTTTTATCGGTAAACTCTTCATAACCACCTAATTCTGGATTATGGAAACCCCGTCCCCTAAACTGGATAAAGCCATTGTTGGTTGCGTAGTAGAGTTTTTGACCACGGCTGCGTGCAGCGTATTCCCATTGGGCTTCGGTAGGCAAATCGAAGGGCAGAGCTGTTAACTGCCCCAACCACTGACAATAGTTTTTTGCATCTTGCCAATTTACAAGTCTTGCTGGTTTTTTAATAAAGCTCGATAAAAAAATCTTATAATCGCTTGACCCTCGTTCAAGGTATTTTTCTTCATAATCAAACTGCTCAAACGGTCTACCTAATGTTTGTAAATAAACATCATAATCCAGCAACTCCGCTTCATACTTTGACAACGAATAACTGCTTAGGGTGAC
>NZ_JBNJOJ010000056.1:0-3892 GCF_050113655.1 Vibrio sp. TRT 29B02 | reverse complement strand
ATCAAAGCCGGTATGAAGGTCGTTATCGAAGCGGGCTCTGAAATGACTTTGAAAGCCGGTGGCAGCTTTATAAAACTAGACGCTTCTGGTGTTAGCTTGGTTGGCGCGAAAGTCAATATAAACTCGGGTGGAAGTCCAAGCAGTGGCAGTGGTTATGGCGGAGAGATAAGCAAGCTGCCAAATGGTTTAGAAACTCAAACGCCCCCACAACCGATAACGTTGCCAGCACAAGCTACTGTGGACGCTAATACCTCATTGCTCAAACCCTGTGAGCAAGGAAAGATAAAATGAAACAGTTGAATATTACCCAATGGCTATATGAACAACGCGAGCTAAACAAAGGCCTCTACGCCATTGTCGACCCACGCTCCCCCCACCAACCTCAGGTCGCTTTCTACCAGTGTGGTGGTGAAGATGGTGGGCCACTAATGAGCTTAGATACTCTGACCAATCCAGAAGATGGCCCTTGGTTACTGCCTGTTAACGCACAGTTTATAGAATGGTGGCAGCAAGATGACCATGCACAAAGCGGTATTATTGTCAGTACCGACTCTGTTCAAAAAGAGCTTCGCGCCCATTTTGCGAGCCTGTTTCAAGCAATCTTACTTGGTGAACGCGTCTTTTTTTCTTTCTATAACCCCGCTTATATTGGCGCAATGCTGCCGCGTTTACTCCCTGAAGAAGTCAGTCAGTTACTCAGGAACCACAGCGTATTAATCCACTACAATCAGCAGTGGCAAAGCTGGCAAGCAGACACCCCCACCCAGCAAACTTTGGCTCAAGATCAAAATACGCCTTGGTGGATAATTAAAGAGCACCACATTGATAACACAGCTAATGTACCATTGCTGAGTCGTAACGTAGAAAGCTGGCTCTGGCAGAATCAGTCTCAACTGATGGAAACAAGAATTGACCACAACATGCCGCACTTTGATAGCGCCTTTCAAGCACATTTTACGGCAATGGAATTAGCACCAGATAGTCAAAAGCAGACCCTACAAGAGAAAGCACTAACGGCCAGTATTATCACTACCCATAAGCAAGCCTTCCTGAATCAGGTGTCGATTCAAAAAACCATTGTTGGACTGCGAGATGATGAATTGCTGTTTGGATTAAAAACCCTGTATCACCAATTGCAAGGAGAAGCGTAATGGCGATTGAAATGTACAATCACTGCGTATTGTGTAACCCCGCAGTCAATTGGTTAGAGGTTGAGTTTCGTAGCGAAAACGATGAACCGATAAATGACTTAAAGGTGACCATTACTAACCCCAGCACGCTAGAAACGCATCAACAGACCAGTCGCCAAGGGAACTGTAAGTTTGCCAATCTGGCCGCAGGGGAGTGGGTGATCAGCGTCGAAACAGAAAACCTGTTAGCCACGGTAGAACAGTATAAGAGTCGCAACGAACAGACCCCGTCGCCAGTTGAATCAAGAGCAGAGTCAGAGCTGGGGGCGGTTCATCAAAACCGTAAAAAATACGCCTTAGTGAGCGTGGGTGATTTGTGGTCAACCCCACCTCAAGATTCGTTCTTGACCGAGCACCATAGCGCACTCAAAGCCAATGCACGTAAAGATATTAAAGGGGTTCGTGCCTCACACAACACCACCCATGTACTCGAAATAAAAGCCCTACGCAGCTATATGCCAATGATCGTTGATACCGATGGGTTCAACTTGGTGAATAGTTACACTTTTGCTTTGTTGTCGAAACTGGCGTATGCCACAGATAAATTCAACATAGATGATGGGAAATCACTGGATACAAACGGTTCTATTGATACCGTAACAACGCAATTAAAGACTAGGAAAGTCCCCAAAAATTGTAGCAATCTAGCAACAAAATGGATTGTGCAAGAAATCCCATATAGCCAAGCACTTAACTACAATTATTATGCTGATGAAGATGTAGGCGCTGAAGGGTACATTTTGTTTAATGATGATATCGCGATAATCGGCATACGAGGCACAGAGCCATATTTTGAGAACAGAAATAGAGTAGAAGACACTCATTTTCTCAAAATTGTCAAAGCCGCTTCTGGGATAGAAGTTCTGTTGGTAGATAAATTAGGCGACACAATTCAATCCCCCTTCGTACAGGACATGGTAAAGACCAATTTTGATCTCGCACAAATTGCTCCTCCTGAGTTTGGGGGAACCTATATGCATCGCGGATTTTATCAGTATGCTATGGCTTTTCGAAAATCAATCGGAGATCAATTAGAACAACACAAAAACAAAATTATTTACGTCTGTGGACATAGCTTAGGCGGTGCAGCAGCGCTGATCATGAGCGCATTAATACAAGATACCTATTCGCCATCAACATTGCGTTTGTACACTTACGGAATGCCGCGCACAGGAACGCGAAGTTTTGTCGAGCGTTACCGCGATATTGTCCATTATCGGTATGTTAATAATCACGATCTCGTTCCCCAAATCCCGATGACATGGGCTAATACCGACCCAACCGAAGGTCTCGAACTGTCTGACATTTTCAATAGCAGTGTGAATTTAGCCAAAAAAATGATCATGGATAACGATGATGATAACTATCTTCATCATGGTTCCCTATCTCAATTGATCACGTATGATGAGCCCAAGCAGGTACTATTATCGCCACGACAGACTCAAATCACCATGCTAGATCTTGCTAAGATGGCCGAAAATGATTCCTATGCATTAGTGGATGGTTTGACCGATGCTTCAATCGCTGAACACGGTATGGAGGTTTATATCCCTAACCTATTCGCTCAACTGCAAGCACTCAGTAAAGAAAGTTTGTATGACAATTATCAAGGCACGATCAATTACCTCTCAAATACCATCGAAGATTTACAACAACGCAACTTGAAGGCTAAGTACGAGTTAGCCGAAACGTTAGGCAAACCCTACTCGCCCACTAATCAAGCTTATCTTGCCCGCTTAAGACAAGAGATATCGATCTGCGAACAATTAGTGCACAATCATCATCAGGTTAGACACGAACTAACCGCGACTCTAAACAACCCTGAGAGGTATCCGCTCAGTTTACTGCTGATGTCTAATCAATCCTTACCTGATGAAATTAAGGAACAATTAAAATGACGCTATCGACTAAACAAACAAGGTTGGGGATAAACCTCACGCTGCTTGTATTTCTTGTTGGTATAGGTTGTAGTCTTTACTCAGCACAGAATGCAAATCCGCAAGAGTCGATTCGAGTAGCAGGTTCAAAGCCAACCGATGCAACTGTAAAAGTGTGGGCAAACTATTGGGTATATGGTGATGACTGTGAATCCTACTCTTATGATATGTTTGGCCAAAAAGCCCATCGAGGAGGAAAGATCACTACATTCTTTACTCCGAGTAACGATGTAAGTGATGACCGTTATCAGTTCACCGTGCCATACTCAACTTACACAAACAGTAAAAATTGCGTGGTCGAATTACGAGATATCAAGGTCGAAGCCTATAACGCATTTGATACAGTAGGTTTTGCCCAATTACGCATTTATCAATCAGGCACCGATTATAACAATAAACCGTTAGATTTAACTTCTAAAATTGAAGCTAGAGATTGCAACAGTCGATTTTACCAATGGTCTAAAGATATATGGAAAGGAATTACCGGATGTTACTACTTTGTCAATAAAAAGAAAATATCTGAAACATCACAAACAAATGCAGAAACTGTCTACTTTGATTTCTCTCAGTTCAGTAGCGATACGGTGATTCACTACGATATTTTAGCTGGTAAAGAGTATCGTAGTACACCGTTAGATCCAGAGACTGGCAAGTGACTCGGTTAACTAAGCGACAATTCATAGAGAGAAGTGTCGCATTGGTTCTGGTTTCAGTGAGCGCACTATCTGGGTTGTACTCGATACTGAACACTACCGAGCAAGAATC
>NZ_JBNJOJ010000055.1:0-6450 GCF_050113655.1 Vibrio sp. TRT 29B02 | reverse complement strand
GGCGAACAGGCTCAAGCACTCGAGGAAGAGGGCACTCAAGGCAAGACGACCTACGCCAACCAATGGCAAGCCATCCCAGCTCATCTCAATTGGCAAGCGCAGCCCGAGACCAAACCAACCGTTGATGGCCCCATGATCGCGACGGTCGTCGGCCCAGAGGGAGAAGAAATCTTCTGTGACGAACATGGTCGCGTGAAAGTCCATTTCCACTGGGATCGCGAAGAGATAAACCCTGAACATCGTTCATGCTGGGTGCGCGTCTCTCAAGGTTGGGCAGGCAGCCAATATGGCATGGTCGCTTTGCCTCGCATTGGTCACGAAGTGATTGTCTCATTTCTTAATGGTGACCCAGATCAGCCCATCATCACAGGGCGCACCTATCATGCGGTCAACCAGCCGCCTTATGCGCTGCCCAACAACAAAACCAAAACCGTCCTGCGCAGTGAGACCCACCAAGGGCAAGGCTTTAACGAACTGAGTTTTGAAGACCAAGCAGACCAAGAGCAAATCTATCTTCATGCGCAGAAGGATTTTGACTCGATAGTGCTGAATGACATGACCACTCATGTCAAGCGTGACCAACATATCACGATCGATAACGACCATTTCACTCAGATTAAAAACAACCACAACCTCACCGTGGAGAGTGAAAGCCGCACTCTAGTCAAACAAGATGCCACCTCGATTGTGGAAGGGAATCTGCATCAAAAAATCGCTCAGTTGCATGCATTTGAAATTGGCAATGAACTCCACATCAAAGCCGGTATGAAGGTCGTTATCGAAGCAGGCTCTGAAATGACTTTAAAAGCCGGTGGCAGCTTTATAAAAGTGGACGCTTCAGGTGTTAGCTTGGTTGGAGCGAAAGTCAATTTAAACTCTGGTGGAAGTCCAAGCAGTGGCAGTGGTTTTTCTGGGCAGATTGCTTTGCTGCCCAACTCCCTGACACAGGATATGACTCCCCCTGAACAAGAAGCAATGGCTACGGATGGATCACTCCCGGCCATGAACCAAATCGCCTACAACAAGATGGTCGAAAACGGCTCGTTGCTAAAAGAACTTTGCCAATGTAATAGAGGTGGTCAATGTCAAATCCACAAATAATGCCTCAGTGGCGCGTTGAAATCGGCTCTGCGCCAATCCTCGTAGACGAATGGGATGTCTATATGATCATCGAGCCTGAACTTTGGCCAAATTGGCAAGTTCAGCTTTATCAGACCGTTCCAGAGCCCTTCTTTTGCCCCCTTTTCGAGCAGACACAATTTGCCAACATTGAACGTGGCCCCGTGTTAGTTGCTCTAGATGGGCGAGAGCTGTTTCCTATTGTAATAGAGCAAATGCAGAGCACACCTTGCGGAAGCCTTATGTATGTTAAAAAAGGCACACCTCAAACGTCACTGGTCAAACTCCTCAGAGAACGTCTAGTCGTTTCGACAGGGCAATCGGTCGCCTTGCTCCGTTACTATGAGCCACGAACCTTATTACCATTACTCGGGACCATGACGGACGAGGAACGCAGTCTGTTTTTCCAATCCATTGAGCAAATTCACTGGTACCACGGGCAATGGTATTGGGGGGCTATCGATCAGCCTATCCACCCTCCGAAGCAGTATCAGTGGACCATAACTCCAGAACACCTCTCTACGATGCAGTCGATTCTTGAAGCGAGTAATGGAGCCCTATGACCATGACTACCTATACCATTCAACCGGGGGATACCCTACTCCAAATCGCTATCGATCAAGGTGTCGAATATGTCGACCTCTTGACTCTGAATCCGCAATGTCAGACTGACCCAAATTACATTCGGGCGGGAGATACCTTAACACTACCTAAAGAAGTGATCATTGAGGAGCCTGAGCCCGATTATTCGACCGAGCCACCCCGTACAGAGCTAGAGCCAAAATGTACTGGAGAAATTCTCAGTGCGCCTTTATGTCAGAGCATTAATGTCCATGATGTGCTGTTTTTTACTGGGGATTCGCCAACAGACTATTACTGTTTGGCGCAAGAGGACCAAGCAAAGCTGAAAGAAGAAATTCAGATCACCGATAAACTGGTTCAAGACTATAAAACGCTCCTAGAAAACGCACCCAGTGGCGACAACATTGCCCCCGCTGAGATGCAGCAACATGCGCTAAAGAAAAAGGCGTGGCTTGAGCAATGCGTCTATGCCGGGGCCATCAATGTAGATGCGCCCAAAACCAACGCAGCAGGCACCGCGACTCAGTCTGCGGAACCACCAAAAACACAGAACTACATCGCAAGCAAAATCACTGAACTTGAGAAACGCCGCGCGTTAGTGAACATTTATGTCCCATACTTCTCTGAGCCATCCACCATCACCGTGCGCGATAAAGTTCTCGCCACGATCGAGAAAGAGCTCGCCTACTGGCAGGATTTAGCGAATAAACCCGTTGTACCAGAGTCTTCCAACAAACAAAGTGTTGATCTTACCAAGATGAACCACAAAGCGCTTGAGCGTGCGCCCGCGAAAAGGCATGTGCTAGAAGCCTGGCTCGTGAGTGAGAATCGACTTGTTTACCTGCGAGCGGATTTCGTTGAGCGTGCCAAAAACAACTGGAAACAAAATACCGTTAATGCTGAAGTCACTCGAGCCTTAGAAGCGAAGGACTGGCAAGGACTAAAGCAAGCCTTTATCCAAGACATTAAAAAAGGCATTCGCGATGATATTGAGACAGGTAAGCTAGAGGCTGTCTTTGCCAACTGGAAAGCGGACGGCTGGAAAGCCCATGAATGGAAAGCGACTCAAAAGCTGCATGATGACAATGGCGAAGTTATTTTTGCCAGTTCTCAAGAGGCGCAACTACTGCGCTTTGCTGCCCAAGCCAGCGTCAAAAGTACGATTGAACCATCCGAAGGCAAAATAGATATTGGCATTGGTGCGGAGGCCAGTTTCGCTCTGGCTGAAGGTGCGGTTGGGCTTCACCGTTATTTTCCTTATGAAAGTGGCTATGCGCTGGAACTGAGCTATCTTGATGCTAACAAACAGCCCGCCGTTTATCCATTTGGCCACTTTAGGGCCAAAGTTAGCTTAATGCTCAGCTGTTTTGTTGGCGCGATGACCAGCGGGCGCTTAGAACTCAGCAATCAACCCAACAACAACCCCGGCCACCAGATACTGCTCTCTCCAAGCGTTAGTATGGGTACCAATGCTTCTGGCGGTGTCGGCGTGAAAGGCGATATCTTTGGTGGTGCTCAAGTTGGTGGTCAGGTTGAAGGGGGGCTAGAGTGGAAAGCGCCGCCAGATAACAAACTGGATAAGGTGTTTGATTTTGCCACCCTCGCCAAGGTGGGTGCCAATGGCAATGTGGCTATTGGAGCTGGAGCGGGTTGGGACTTCCAGTTAAGCCTTGGTAATGATGGTAAATTCTACTTTAACTGCTCTGGCCGTTTGGTGTTTGGCCCTGGCGCCAGTGGTGGGTTTGGCACGACAGTTGATTTTGAGCAGTTATGGCAGCTCGCCGTTATATTGTTTAAAGGCTTAAAAGCAACGGATTATCGTGTTCTGGACAATCTTGATGACGATGTATATCGGCACTTTATGCGCTCGAGCTATATAGCATTTGCCTCCGATATGATTGCTAATCCAGATGAAGCGCTTAAACAGGCGGTGATGAAAACTCAGCGTTCAATAAATAAATGGTGGGATACTCGTTTGGAGTTTTGGGACACCGAATCCGAGAAGAAAAAGGAAGCCTTTCGCCTTGCTAGGCGCATTGTCGCGAACTATAGCGATGTGATTGGCGAAGTGCCGTTTGAAGAATTGCTGCCAGAAAGCGTCGGCATTATGATCAATACCTTAGTGACGACGTTTTATCTGTCGTGGGATGAGGAGCAAGAGAAGGCGATTTATATTTTATTGCTTGGCGCGGTGAAAACGTGGCGACGTTTTGAAGAGGTGCTCACGCGTATGAATGCCACTGGTGAAAAACCGTCAGGCGGTAAACAAGCAGAGGACAAAGCGTTGTTTGACAATTTAGCACGCATCAATGCGATTTTAGATGGCGAACAACAGACAAGCTTTAACCACTGGGTATTAAAACTGGCGCAAGTGAATGAAATCAATGAGGCTAACTTTGCTGAAATGCGTCCGTTTTCGCCGCGCTCTGGCTGGAGTTGGAGCCAGAAGAGGGAGAGAGTCGAGCGGCAAATCGCGCGCTTAAATAAAAATAATGGCTATTATATCTAACCACAGCGACCGCCGTGAGGCGGTCTTTTTTGAGGCTAATAAGCTTGTTCTGCGCTTTGAACGGAGCAACGAAAACCCGAAGTGAATGATAGGCTATCACCCTTTACCGTATCATAGGCGCGCGCTACATTTACCATACCAACCCCACCTCGTTTGACTTTGTACTCACCCGTTGTTGGCCCTTGAGGATCGAGTTTCGGCGACACTTTATAATAATCTTTGGCGTACCAGTCATTAACCCATTCTGTGGCATTTCGAGTCATATCATAAATACCGAGAGGATTGGGCGCAAACATACCAACAGGGTTTAAATCTGTATCAACATTAGCGGTTTTTTCGGTAAACTCCTCATAGCCCCCTAATTCTGGGTTATAGAAACCCCTTCCTCTAAACTGAATAAAGCCATTGTTGGTTGCGTAGTAGAGTTTTTGCCCACGACTACGTGCGGCGTATTCCCATTGAGCCTCAGTCGGCAGATCGACGGGCAGCGCGGTTAATTGCCCCAGCCACTGACAATAGTTTTTTGCATCTTGCCAATTTACTTCCCTGGCCGGTTTTTTTATAAATTTCGGTAATACCGTTTTATAGACCTTAGAGCCACGTTCTAGGTACTGTCCTTCATAAACACTCTGTTCAAATGGTCGGCCAAGTGTTTGTAAATAAACATCATAGTCCAGCAACTCCGCTTCATACTTTGACAACGAATAACTGCTTAAAGTTACTTCATGCTGAATATCCGCTCCACTGCTGACCATTTCGACACCACTGTAACAGTTGGCTTCTGGCGTCCAGACTGGACGATTAAGATCGTCGTTCATGCAGGGCATACGAAAGTCGCCCATAATAAAACTGCCACCTTCCACAAACACCATATTCTCAATCGACTTTACCGCAACCTTGGCGATATTTTGTTTGAGTTCGCTGTCTGCATCTGGATAGTGTTTATTGACATTACTCATAATGGTGTTGAGCTGCTGCTGAGAAAGCACGTTGCTGGAAATATCGATATCACTATTGCATGCCGCCAATAAAGGTATCGCACTGAGAAGACCTAGCCATTTATAATTCATTATCAATCCTCATTATTTAGCCGTTTATTTTAAGCGGCTAAGTTGGTGACTTGAAGTTAATGACCTGAAAATAATGTGATTTTCCTTCCTTTTCTTAATTATGCAAACCCAGTTAATAATTAATGAATTTATCAAGTAATTATCAGAAACTCGGTCTTAATGTTGATGTAGTTAAAACGTGTGTCCCGTTAAGAGTCGACCGCCATAATACAGTTGTTTTCAATGCTAATAAGCTTGTTCTGCGCTTTGGACGGAGCAACGAAAACCTGAGTTGAGCGCTGGCATATAGTCGCTCAATGGGTAGTGTACGCGAGAGGTATTGACCATACCTATACCACCTCGTTTGACTTTGTTCTCACCCTTTTCTGGGCCCTGAGGATCAAGTTTCGGTGACACTTTATAATAATCTTTGGCGTACCAATCGTTGACCCACTCGGTGGCATTTCCAGTCATATCATAGAGACCGAGGGGATTGGGCGCAAACATACCTACAGGGTTTAAGCCAGTGGCCATATTGGCGGTTTTATCTGTAAACTCCTCATAGCCGCCTAGCTTAGGGTTATAAAAACCCCCACCTCTATATTGTTTAAACCCATTATTGGTCCCGTAGTAGAGTTTTTGACCACGGTTGCGTGCTGCGTATTCCCACTGTGCTTCGGTAGGCAGATCCACTGGTAAAGCGGTCAATTGCCCCAACCACTGACAATAGTTTTTTGCATCTTGCCAGTTTACTAGTCTTGCTGGTTTTTTAATAAAGCTCGATAAAAAAATCTTATAATCGCTTGATCCTCGTTCAAGGTATTTTTCTTCATAATCAAACTGTTCAAACGGGCGATTAAAAGCTTGTAAATAAACATCATAATCCAACAGCTCTGCTTCATACTTTGATAACGAGTAACTGCTTAAAGTTACTTCATGTTGAATATCCGCTCCACTGCTGACCATTTCAACAGCACTGTAACAACTTGCTTCTGGCGTCCAGACTGGGCGATTAAGATCGTCGTTCATGCAGGGCATACGAAAGTCGCCCATAATAAAACTGCCACCTTCCACAAACACCATATTTTCAATCGACTTTACCGCGACCTCAGCAATATTTTGTTTTAGTTCGCTGTCTGCATCTGGATAGTGTTTGTTGACATTACTAATAATGGTGTTGAGCTGCTGTTG
>NZ_JBNJOJ010000054.1:0-10210 GCF_050113655.1 Vibrio sp. TRT 29B02 | reverse complement strand
ACCAAGTTTCATTTCTAGTATAGGTCATAAGTTGAGTGAAAACTGTTGTTTAGAGTATTAGCGGTTGAGATTTATAACAATGATCTGTTTACAAATCCGTTGCGTAGACATTAGTGAGCAAGACAACAGCTAAATAGTTTTTATGGCGTCTGTCCTTATAGTGGTTAGTAAGTTCTAAACTCACCTGCACCATCTAGTTTTGCCGCTTCCAGTAGCTCTTTAGGAATCGAAGCCACCACATGCTGACGCATTAAGAAAATGCCAAACGGCGTTGTGGTGAACGGCAGCCATACCGCCAGATGGTTACCGAGCAAGCCTAGGAATTTCACGATCATGAAGTAAGGGATCAGACTCAGCACTGGCGGGATCATCATCGAGCCAACCAGCATGCCGAACAGAAACGTTTTGCCTTTAAACTTGTACACCGCAAAAGCGTAACCACCCATGCTACAAAACAGCAGTGAGATGGTTGTGCCTAGAAAAGCAATGTAGATGGAGTTAAACATCGCCTGCCAAAACGGCATGATTTCCAGCAACTTAGCGTAGTTAATGGCTAAGCTGTCACCAATAGCGAAACTGATGCCCGTACCAAAGATTTCCGTACGGTCCCGAGTAGAAAGCAGCGCCGACCACAGAAACGGGAACACCGTCATGATGGCCGAAATAATCAGCACGACTGCAAGCATCGCCATCAAGAGCTTGGTAAAGATTTCAATGCTGCGATCACTTGGACGCCAGCGAGGAGACATTACGTGTTGAGTAGTCATCTTATTGCTCCCCCAAACCTTTTTTACCGAAGAAGAATTGAACCGCAGTACATCCAGCAATCAGCATAAATAGCAACCAAGAGATAGCCGATGCTGTGCCCATTTCTAACCACTCCCAACCTACTTTGTAGAGGTACATTGAAATCGTTAGACCTGATTGACCTGTACCACCGGTACCACGAGTCAGAACGAACGGTTCTTCAAATAGCTGTAAGTTACCGATGATGGTCATGGTCACCGCGAAGAAGATAAACGGACGAATCATTGGCAACGAGATACTCCAGAAACGGCGCCAAGCGTTCGCACCATCCATTCGAGCCGCTTCAAGAATGTCTTTAGGAATGGTCATCAAACCCGTGGTGTACAGCACGATGTTAAAACCGGTGTATTTCCAGAACACCTTGATAGCGATAGATGGCTTGACCATCGTCGCGTCATCAAGCCAGCGGATTGGCTGAAAATCATTGACCCAGCTGAACGCCCAACCAAACAAAGTGCTATCTGCCAGTGCAATTAAGGTCTGGTTGATGATGCCCGAGTTCGGCGAGTACATGTTGAAGAAGATCAGTGATGCCGCCACCGTTGAGGTGATAAACGGCAGGAAGTAAGCCGATGTCAGCCAATGGCGGAAACGGTCACTCATTGAAACCAAAATGTATGCGACAGGCAACGCAACCAAGTGTTGAGCCACGCCAGATGTAATCGCAAGCCATAGGGTGTTTTTCAGTGAACGCCACAGCCACGGGTCAGTCAGAGCGATGTGGTAGTTTTCTAACCCCACATAATCCATCGCCCCTAAACCTTCGACTGGGTTCCACTCGTGAAACGACAGAAAGATTGAAAACAGTAACGGGAAAATCCCAAATACAGAAAAAATAATCAGAAACGGAAGTAGGAATCCATACGGTGTAAGCGCTTTCAAACTCAGACGAGAAAAAAGGCTTTTGCTCTCGGATGTATCCATAACCTTGCTCGCTGCATGATTCATAGTAACGACCTCTAGTTAGGAAGGCGAAGTTCGCCTTCCTCCCTTACCAAATAACGAGCCAATTAAAGATTACGAGTACGGCGTTTGATCATGCGCTCTGCTTCTTTCAGCGCAGTTTCGATATCTTTGCCTTCATCAAGCACTTCCATTAGCGCATTCTCTAAAATGATAGAACGTGCAACGTGGTCACCTTTCGCAGGTGCAACTGGCTTGATGTTTTTCGCTACGTCAGCAAACAGTAGACGTGCCTTTTGACCGCCAAGGAATGCCACTTCTTCTTGGAATAGATCATCGTCATAAGTGGTTGTGTTTGCAGGGAATGCCGCGATGGTTTCAAAGTGTTTAAGCTGGATATCACGCTTGGTTGTCATGTATTCAATCAGCTTCCAAGCTTCATCTTGATGTTTAGACTGCGTTGGGATAGATAGGAATGAACCGCCCCAGCTGCCGTAGATACCATCAGGTAGGTGAGAAACACCCCAGTTACCCGCTGTCTCTGGTGCAATCCAGTTATTTAGGTGGCCAAGTAGCCATGCGCCAGATAGCTGAGTTGCGAACGTGCCGTTACGGAAGCCTTCATACCATTCGTTTGACCAAGCTAGAATACGAGCATCTAGGCCTTTATCACGAATCTCTTTTGCGACTTCAAATGCGTGGACAAAACGCTCTGAAGTTACCACTGGGTTACCGTCTTTATCGAAGTATAAACCTTCACCTTCAGGTACTGTAGTAAAGATAATCGCTTGCGCCACATCCGCTGCTGACGCAATCAGGTAGACATCTTTTTTCTTTAGCTCTTCACCGGCTTTGATGTACGAGTCCCAATCTTTAATTGCTTCATTTAGATCGATACCCGCTTTTTCAAACACGTCTGTGCGGTAGTACATTACACCTGGACCAAGGTCGACAGGCATGCCGTAAACATCACCATCAGCACCTTTACCTTGTGCCCATGCGTAAGGCGCAAAACTTTCTGCGTACTTATCGGCACCGTAGTTTTCAGACAGGTTAACTAGACCGCCAGATGCCACAAACGGACCAATTTTCTCTACATCAACAACAATAACGTCACCCGCGCCTGAGCCTGTTGCTAAGTTGGTGGTCAGCTTCGTATGGTGGTCCCCGTGGTTGTTCATCAGGTAATCAACCTTAATACCTGTCTCTTTTTCAAAGTCAGGCAGCAGCACTTTCAAGCTACTGTCAAAATCAGGGAAACCATCAAAGCGAATATCAGAATTAGCAGCGTTGACTGTTGATGCGACTCCAAGTGCAGTAACAGTGGCAAGCGTCAAAGTTTTTAGTTTCATCTTATTGTCCTTAAATGATTTTGTAGGATTTAGAGTTGTTTCACAGAGCTTCTAGGCACCAAAGTCGGTGACAGTTTGAAGCTCACGTCTCGCTTGTTTTTATTGAGTATTTGAATCACCAGTTGAACGGCTTCAGCACTCATTTGTTCAATGGGAAAATTCACTGTGCTTAACGGTGGCGATATGTAGCGAGCAAACAAGATGTCATCGAATCCCATCAATGAAACCTGTTCAGGTACGCTAATACCTTCCTCTTTGAGCACTTCAAACGCTCCGAATGCCATGTGATCGTTACAGGTAAACACAGCGGTAAATGAACAATTTCGTTTCAGCAATTTACGCATCGCACTCACACCCGACTCCTCGGTAAAACCGGCCTCTGAAACCAATGCTTCGTCGAACAAGATATCCGCTTCTTCCAAAGCTTTGCGGTAACCTTGCAGACGCCCCCGTGCATCAGATTTATCCAGAGGGCCGGTAATACATGCGATGTTACGATGCCCCATTCGCAACAAATGTTCAGTCGCTAACTGGCCACCAAACTCGTTGTCTATTTCAATACAATTTTGCGCAAGTTCTGGAACGAATCGATTGACCAATACCAACGCCACACCTTTCGCTTCAAGGTCTGTTAAGTAATCATCTGTTAAGTGCTGAGTGTGCAAAATCATCGCATCCACTCGGCGACCAAGAAGGAACTCAACGGACTCTCGCTGTCCTTGCTCCGTGTTAGAACCTGCAGTCACCACCACGTGGTAACCTAGTCGGCGTAGCCTGTTTTCAATGCTGTGAAGAATCCCAGAGTAAAAAGGCCCACCCAGCTCAGGCACGATGATTCCGATGCTTCCGGTACGGCTAGAAGCCAGCGCTTGTGCAATTGCATTTGGGCGATAACCGAGAACTTGTACGGCCTTTTCAACTTTCAGCTTCTTGTCGTGACTGACTCGGTTGGTGCCATTGATCACTCTTGATACCGTTGCCTGTGAAACACCTGCATATTCAGAAACATCTTTGATCGTCGCCACTTACACACCTCGGTTACTGCCTAACTTTAAAGCCGCTTCTAAAATGGAAACCGCTTTCATGGAGCTAGTATTGATGAATTAGTTACCTAGTTGCGTGAGAGCAGTCACACTCAATGGGGCCTTACTTGGCCTGATTTACCAAACAATGAAGCAGGGAGCAGTTTCCTTTCTCACCATGAAACTGTTTCATAGAATGATTAAAGACTAGCCATAAAGAGATATTTTTCGAATCGATGAAATAGAGGTATTGATTGGTTTCAGAAGTAAAAAATCCACCTGCATAGCAGGTGGCTTTGAAAGGCCCCCTAAAAGGGGGCTCACTGTTAGTTTTCTAACCCAAGACGCATCTGACGCTCCTCTTCTTCCTTTCCCACACGATCTTGATGTCGGACATACCTGCGTATAATTTCCTCGTTCATCCCTACCGAATCAACGAAGTAGCCTCTTTGCCAAAATTTGTTGCCCCATAATTTCTTCTTTCTTAAGTACGGAAATTTGTTAAATAGGCGAATTGCGGTTCGTCCTTTTACAAAGCCCATATATGTCGAAACTCTTAAACTAGGGGGCAATCTCACGACCAGATGTACGTGGTCTACTTGAACATTCAGCTCTACAACCTTACAGTTCTTCATATTACTGTAGATATAGATGCTCCGGTAAAGCTCCTTACCCAAATTACCTTTTAAGATTTTCAGGCGGTACTTTGGCGTCCATACTATGTGGTACTGACACCTGTAATATACGTGTGAGGCGGATTCATATCTGCTCATGTTCTTTATCTCCTTCATTTGCTGGTTACAAACGAGGACATCTTGAACATGAGCGTTCTTCGGGCATAGCCCAAAGGAACGATCACCACCTTCTAAAGAAGGTGGTTTAAGGTTAGAAAACAAAAAAGAGCCGCGAAGTCGCGGCTCAAATGATTGGAGTTAATCATAATCTGGCTAGCGGCTTCACTGCCTTACCGCTAGCAGAAAAATAGACAGTATTAATCAGGGTGGATTACCACCATGCTTCGAACATTGCACCCACAGCCACCGTATCAGCGGTTACCGTTGTTGGGGAGTTACGCTCATTTCAGCGAAAAGTCCAAAGTTGGCTCTCAGCCCTTTATTTATAAGGGATGAGAGCATATAGAGTTTGTTCGCGACCATTTCTAGAACCTCTTCTTCTCCTAGTGGCACTAAGTTTTCAAGTAATCTTTCTAAAACTATGTTGTCCTTTTTATAACCAAATGTGTAATTCCCTGCAAGCTGGATATGACGTCAAGAAACGGGAGAAAGACCGGCTATCAACTCCACGACTTTTTGGTTGCCTTCCTTCTCAAATTTTTCAATTAAGCTAGATAACAACGCCGAATTATAATAAATGATGCAGTTTGCGATGAACAAAGCAATAAATAGCATGATGATAGATATGCTAGCTGCTATCGCAAGAAAAGATCACCAAAATCGCCGCCGTCGTCAGGCTGAAGGAATAAAGAAAGCCAAGGAGGAAGGTAAATACAGAGGACAGCAAGCTGCCTCTGATTCTACACGAAAAGATCTATCAGCTACGAGTTATCAACAATCTGAGTATTAGTGATTCCGCCAAACTCACCAACATATCGACTCGTACAGTAATTCGAGTAGCTCAAAAGTTGGCAAGTGAGCGTTCTGTGGCAATAATTCAACCATTTCATACGGAGAGACCAACATGGCTGTAACTGTATTAGGTATTGGCCTGATAAAAAACGGCATTGCACTCCATGACGCTGATCACAAAGGTAATACTGTCCTTTGTAAACCCAAAATAAGTCTAGTGTCCTGATAGCAAAGCAAATGCATCAAAAACAGTTATTATCTGTGGACTCTATTTGTGAGTCTCTTTCGATTTCTCGCGCTACCTTCTATCGATATTTATCTCTCTGAGACTGGCTATTTTGGTTTTCATTTTTTGGATCAGATGAGAGTTCGTTCTTTGCAGAAAATAAAGTTCAGACAAATCCTACACTCAATACCTGCTTAAAAATGATACTGTCTATTTATCTATTTATCTATTTGTCTATTTATCAATTTAACTATATGGAAATTATGAAAAAAATAATATTACTTACTAGTTTATTTAGTATTCCTGTACTGGCTGCGACGGAGTCCCCTCAGATTTTTGTTGGCGTAAAGGGTGGGTATCAATGGGCCCTAGACGACAATTACAATCATTCAAATCCAGAGGGCACAATTTTAGGTCTCTATGGCGGGTTACAGTTTACGCCCTCTTGGAGTTGGGATTTAGGCTATCAATATCACGATAAACTAAAGGCGGACGCCACATCAGTTAATGTTAAAACTTGGTTGATTGAAAGTGCTCTTCGTTACGATTGGTACCTACAAGATAACCTAAGTTTATACGGTCGGCTTGGTGCTGCTTATTGGGACATGGAAAAAACGCAACTGTCTTCAAGTAAGAGCGATGCGACAGGTTTTTCTCCTCTCGGTGAGGTGGGGATTAACTATTACTTTAACCCTAACGTCCGATTATCAACGGGCTATCAATACATTGACAGTATTGGTAAGTCAAACACGGGTAAGTATGATAGCCATGGATTGTTGGTCAGTCTAACCTATACGTTTGGCAGTACAACTCAACCAGCGTTAGTCGAAACAGCGCCAACGTCGATTATTGAAGATACTCCCGTTAAAGAGACTGCCACTGTAAAAACACCTCCTCAAATACAGGCATTTTCACCAAAAACTACAGATGGATTGTTTGGTTTTGATTCAGTCGAACTTAGCCAAGAGCTCATTGACCAATTAACTGAGACCTCTTCAGTATTAAATTCTTACCCACAAGATCAAGCCAAAGTTGTTGGACACACTGACTCAACGGGCTCAGCACTCTACAATCAAAACCTTTCTGAGCATCGTGCTCAAGCGGTTGTCAATAAACTGATTGAACTGGGTGTCACACCGACACAACTTGAGTGGAGTGGTGAGGGTGAGTCTCAACCGGTTGCAGATAACAATACTGCAGAAGGACGAGCTAAAAATCGCCGAGTTGAAATCACCATCCCTAGCTTCCAGTTTCAAGAATAAGTTGAATTAGTATGAATACATATTTTAAATCTCTATTTTCAATAGCAATTGCTTCATTATTAATAGTATTAACCGGTTGTAATTCAGAGGGCGCATTCAGTTCTCAGCCTCAGCCACCAATAGACGCGACAGTGATTGAAATTACGGTGACCCCCTCACCGATTTCGGTGTTAGTAGGTCGCACACAACAGATGGTCGCGGTGGCTAAATACGATGATGGAACCGAAAGTGACGTCAGTGATTCTGTGACGTGGGAGATTGTTGGAGACCCAACAGTCGCGATCATATCCGCTTCTGGTTTAGTAACGGGTAACACTAAAGGTGACACTGAACTCATAGCAAAAAAGGATGGCATCACCAGCGATACGGCAAATGTCACTGTGTGTGACTTAGCTGGTACATGTATAGATATCTTCGATACAGGTACTGGTAAGTTATTTACCAATTCACCATCAGTGGCCTACTTAGACAGCATTGGCGGTAGTGCTACAAACGGTATTTATACTGAAAGTGGAACTTACGGCCCAAGTGGTAGTTTCTACCTATTCAACTGGACTAACGCAAATGTACTATGTACTACCTACAACACCCTTAGTCTCGGCGGACGGACGAACTGGCGTTTAGCGACAAGAGACGAGTTAAAAGTGGAGCTATACGACGCATCTGGTAATATGTTTACCGCGCGCGGTTGGCCGACCCTCATCCACCATTGGTCGGCGACTCCTGATGGTTCTAACTATTACAGCGTGTACCTCTACGATGGCTACGTCCACAGCCTCATTCCGAGCGGCACGAGCTACGCGTCCTGCGTCTCAAATCCTTAAAGTTGAGCGTTTAGAGTTTAACGTTTTAATTTTTAATTTTTGAAGTGCCAGAGTTGCATCTGGCACTTTTTAAAAGGGGGAAGATAGGTGAATATTGAAACTAAATTAGCATTGGTTGAAAGCAGTCAACGTATTGTTGGCATAAAAGAGGGGATGTTTGTACGTTTCTATGAGCAATCACTCTTTGGTTGGCAGCAGTGGGTATCTAAACAGGACCAATTACCGACATTGAAGGTGTTAAGGAAAAAGGTTAAGAAATTGAATGGAAGAAAAATCACCTTCTAACCCTTGTGATGAGGATCTGTTAAATCGTCGATATGTTCGATTGTTTTACCCGAAGCAATCGTCAATAAAATCTTTATCGAGCGTGTTGTGTTCAAAAACACTTCTTGTTAGATTGCTCGAATGAAATATATATCCGCACCTTCACTATTCTTCTGGTGGCGCTCTAACTAGAGCGGCGCGGAATTCTTACATTCTTATGCTGCTGGAAGGTAGCTAAGATTGTCATCTCTTTTGTATCTCCAGTAGCGATCTATTTATCTCGGAGATACACATATGAAAACTCAACAACACATTGAACCAAAAGAAATTATCCTCACTGGCGATCGTGCAACTGGTCCCTTGCATCTCGGCCATTACGTTGGTTCGTTAAAACAGCGAGTCGCATTGCAATCCATTTGTGAGCAAAACATTCTGGTTGCAGATATACAAGGTCTGACTGACAACGCCCACAATCCACGTAAAGTCTCATCCAACATTCTCAATGTGGTCGCAGACTACCTTGCTGTTGGTATCGACCCTTCACAAACCACCATCTGCCTGCAATCACAATTGCCAGCCTTGGCTGAGCTGACTATGTTCTACAGTAACTTAGTCACTATCGCTAGGCTGGAAAGAAACCCAACCGTTAAAAATGAAATCCAAAGCAAAGGTTTTGAACGCTCACTACCCGCTGGGTTTCTCACCTACCCGATTTCTCAAGCAGCCGATATCACTGGATTTAACGCCACTTTGGTTCCTGTCGGTGATGACCAATTGCCTATGCTGGAGCAAACCAATGAAATCGTCAGAAAGCTCAATTCTCTAGCGGGTAAAGCAGTGCTCAAAGAGTGTAAGCCGCTGCTCAGTAATGCCTCAAGACTGCCAAGCACAGACGGCAAAAATAAGATGTCGAAAACCATGGGCAATGCAATCAACCTTGGCGCTAGCGAAAAAGAGATAAGTGCAGCAGTAAAATCCATGTATACCGACCCAAACCATCTAAGAGTTGAAGACCCAGGCTGTGTGGAAGGAAACGTGGTATTTACTTATCTCGACGCTTTTCACTCCGACCCTGCTTATGTCGCTCAGCTAAAAGAATACTACCAAGCAGGCGGTCTTGGTGACGGCACGACCAAAAAAATCCTCGAAGAGTGCTTACAAGATATGCTGCGACCAATCCGAGAAAAACGAGCCATGTATTTAGATGATAAAGCGCAACTTATCGAGATACTGGCGACAGGCAGCCACGTTTCACGCGAGAAAACTGCTCAAGTACTATTTGATGTAAAAGGCGTGTTCGGTCTAAACATTCTTTGAAATGAAAGGAGCTTCGGGCCAAGTGGAAGAAATCTATATTGGCTCGAACTTCACCCCTTGTTTGGTGCAAACCATGAATTCGGTACTTTCACCGCAATGACCTCTGCTCGACAGCAAACCTCCCCTTTGGAGAGGAGTTCACACTCAAGCACAATCTTTTTCTCAGACGCATCAACAATCATTGCATTCAATGTAACAGGCGAGTCAATCGCAACAGGTTTTAAGAATGAAACATTAAGGCTACCAGTGGCAAACCATACTGCCTCACCGACACCTACTTCTTGCCCTTGCATCTGATAACCTTTAGCAATGGCTATACACACGCAATGACAATCAATGATGGTTGAGATGATGCCACCATTAAGAAAATGGGTTGGTCCTGCACAGTGATGATGGGCAGGAGTAAACATACAGCTCGCCTGTGATTCTGATTGCCAATAGCTTTTGATTTGTAAACCCAGTTCATTTTCGCTCCCGCAGCCATAACAATGGTTATTGGGGATCTGTTCTTGAATCGCTATCTGTTGCTGCATAACACCACCTATAGTCAGAAAAACTAATAAGGACAGGCACTGAAGTATCCCCACAAAACTGAGAGAAAAAGCTAATAAATTCATTTTATTGGGAACATTCATGACGCTTAGTGA
>NZ_JBNJOJ010000053.1:0-14473 GCF_050113655.1 Vibrio sp. TRT 29B02 | reverse complement strand
CGTCCTTAGCTCAGCTGGATAGAGTACCTGGCTACGAACCAGGCGGTCGGAGGTTCGAATCCTCCAGGACGCGCCACATTATAAGCCCTGCTAGAAATAGCAGGGCTTTTTTATTAACACCTTTGCAACATTCTTTAAACACTAGTATTACAACTAGTTGTTTCTACAGCGATTTTGCTATTTCTTTTACCCACATCTCAGTAACACATGATGTTTTGTCATAAGGTCATAAAACCCACAGTTATTTATGCTCATTTGGCTAAATATTGCAGATTTATGTGATTTGTGTGACGAATAATTCCCTAGATCTGTGCTTTATCGTCAATAGCTTCTTAAACAAAATTGACAAAGTTTAACCAATCGAGATAATCCTAAGCCTCTTGTCAGGATTTTACTGTATGTTCTGGCAACAAGAGCACCGGCATCATGCTGGTATACGTTAGTGTTTATCTATCGTCATGATGATGATTTTCGAGAGGCCTAATGTTGTTGTCAGGATGACAAAGAAAGGATGCAAAAATGGATAATATTGGAAGCCTGCTAGTAGACGCTGCAACCCTGATGCTTACAGGGATGGTTGTAGTGTTTATATTCCTCACTATTCTTGTCTATCTCGTTCGGTTGATGTCTAAACTTTTGCCAGAAGAAGTTCCAGAGCCGATCGCTGTACCAAATCAAAATAACAAAGTTCAAATACCATCTTCTGCTGTGAGTCCGAAGGTTGTTGCGGCAATTTCCGCAGCGGTACATCAGTACCGTACTTTGGTGGCTAAATAGCATTTGATAGGATTAAAAGGAGTTAATGAGCATGTCTAAACCACTAGCTTTAACAGATGTGGTCCTTCGTGACGCCCATCAGTCGCTATTCGCGACGCGTATGCGTCTAGAGGATATGTTACCTATCGCGGAAGAGCTCGATAAGGTCGGTTATTGGTCTCTAGAAACATGGGGCGGTGCTACGTTTGATGCGTGCATTCGATTCCTGGGCGAAGACCCTTGGGAGCGTTTACGTGCATTAAAGAAAGCAATGCCTAACACACCAATGCAAATGCTACTGCGTGGCCAAAACTTATTGGGTTACCGTCACTACGCTGATGATGTAGTAGAAAAGTTTGTTGAGCGTGCCCATACCAATGGTATGGATGTGTTCCGCATTTTTGATGCGATGAACGACGTGCGAAACTTTGAAAAAGCCGTTAAAGCGACGGTTGATGTTGGTGCTCATGCACAGGGTACACTCTCTTACACGACCAGTCCGGTCCACAATACCGAGACTTGGGTAGACCTTGCTAAGCGTCTAGAAGATCTCGGTTGCCATTCGCTTTGTATCAAGGATATGTCGGGACTTCTGAAACCCTACGAAGCGGAAGATCTTATTACACGTATCAAAGCATCGTGTGATGTGCCGCTTGCTTTACATTGCCACGCGACCACGGGTCTTTCGACTGCCACAGCAGTGAAAGCTGTCGAAGCTGGTATCGATATTCTTGATACGGCTATTTCGTCAATGAGCTGTACTTACGGTCATACGCCAACTGAAACAGTTGTGGCTATGCTTCAGGGCACTGAACGTGACACTAACCTTAAGCTTGATCAGATCGAACCAATCGCGGCGTATTTCCGCGAAGTACGTAAAAAGTACGCCAAGTTCGAAGGTCAACTGAAAGGCGTCGATTCTCGTATCCTTATTGCTCAAGTTCCAGGTGGCATGCTGACCAATATGGAAAGCCAGCTCAAAGAGCAAGGTGCAGCGGATCGTATTGATGAAGTGTTAGAAGAGATCCCACGTGTTCGTCAAGATCTTGGCTACATTCCTCTGGTTACTCCTACTTCACAGATCGTTGGTACCCAAGCGGTGATCAACGTTCTGACCGGAGAGCGTTACAAGAGTATCACCAAGGAAACGGCTGGTGTCCTAAAAGGTGAGTACGGTGCGGCACCTGCTGAGCTTAATGCAGAGCTTCAGGCGAAAGTGCTTGATGGTGGTAAAGCGATTACTTGTCGTCCTGCTGATTTGCTTGAAGCTGAAATGGAAACTTTGACCGATGATCTCTTAGCCAAGGCTAAAGCGGAAGGTATTTCGCTAGCAGAAGATACGGTCGATGATGTTCTGACTTATGCATTATTCCCACAAGTCGGACTTAAGTTCCTTAAAAACCGTCGCAACCCAGACGCGTTTGAACCAGCACCGGGTAAAGAAGAGCCAACACCAGTTGTGGCTCAACCAGCTCAAGGTGGTATTGAAACTTACAGCGTGAAGGTTGATGGACAGGTTTATGATGTTGAAGTTGGTCCACAAGGTCAGCTGACATCAGTAACTCCTGCTCAATCGGCTGCTAATACTCAAGCTGTGGCTCCTGCGGCACCTGCGGGCAATTCAGAAACAGTACCTGCTCCACTAGCGGGCAACATCTTCAAGGTTAACGTTCAGAGCGGTGCTCAGGTTGCAGAAGGTGATGTGTTGTTGATTCTTGAAGCTATGAAGATGGAGACAGAAATCCGTGCTGCCCGTGGTGGCATCGTCCAAGATCTGCATGTCAAAGAAGGTGATTCTGTGACTGTTGGTGCTCCACTACTTAGTCTGGCGTAAGGGAGTCTCATGGAAGGATTAATGACTCTTTGGTCAGAAACAGGGATCGCTCACTTTGAATTTGGCCAGATCTGCATGATCTTGGTCGGGTGCGCACTGCTGTTTTTGGCCATTCGCAAAGGCTTTGAGCCGCTACTACTTTTGCCAATAGGCTTTGGTGCCATCTTAGCGAACATCCCTAACGCAGGGTTTACGGAAGAGGGCGGATTGCTCTACTACGTCTACTATGTAGGTATAGAGTCGGGTATTTTCCCACTACTTATCTTCATGGGCGTTGGCGCGATGACCGATTTCGGTGCTCTTATCGCAAACCCTAAGACGTTATGGTTAGGTGCGGCAGCTCAGTTTGGTATCTTTGCAACACTATTTGGTGCGATCCTACTTAACTATGTGCCGGGTATGGAATTTAGCATGCCTGATGCTGCTTCGATTGCGATCATTGGTGGCGCAGATGGCCCGACGGCTATTTTCTTAGCAAGTCAGCTCTCTCCAGATCTGCTGGGTGCGATTGCCGTTGCAGCATATAGCTATATGGCATTGGTTCCTATCATTCAACCGCCTATTATGAAGGCGCTGACGACACCGGAAGAGCGTAAAATCCAAATGGCTCAACTTCGCCATGTTGGAAAAGGTGAGAAGATTCTATTCCCACTGGCTGTTCTGCTAATGACGATCTTGTTCCTACCATCAGCAACACCGCTGGTCGGTATGTTCTGTCTTGGCAACTTGATGCGTGAAGCTGGTGTTGTAGACCGTCTATCTAAGACTGCACAAAATGAACTCATCAATATTGTGACTATCTTCTTGGGGCTAGGCGTCGGTTCTAAGCTGCAAGCCGAAGAGTTTCTTAATGTTGAAACGCTTGGCATTCTGGCGTTAGGGGCTGTGGCTTTTAGTATCGGTACTGCGGGTGGTGTCTTGATGGCGAAATTACTCAACAAGCTGTCTAAAGAAAATATCAACCCATTGATCGGTGCTGCCGGTGTTTCTGCTGTACCAATGGCAGCGCGTGTTGTAAACAAGGTCGGTTTAGAGGCAAACTCACAAAACTTCTTATTAATGCACGCAATGGGACCTAACGTAGCTGGTGTTCTTGGCTCGGCGGTAGCTGCCGGTATTTTGCTTGCCTTGGTTGGCTAAGCGTGAATTACGGTTAGTAATTGGTCAAATTGAGAGTAAGTGGTTAACTTGCTAGCAATAAATGGTATATATTCAAAGGGATGCTTTCGCATCCCTTTTTTATATCGATAGGGAAATGAAGAAATGGAAAACAAACAAATCGCAATCTCACAATTTGGTGATCCAGACGTTCTCGTTATTCAAACTTCACCAATTCCAGAACCTAAAGCGGGTGAAGTACTGGTTAAGGTCCATTTCTCTGGTGTTAATCCTATAGATGTAAAAACGCGGGCAGGTTTAGGCTGGGCAGCTTCTCAGAATAAAGATAACCTGCCTTGGGTACCCGGCTATGATATCTCCGGTGAAATTATCACGCTTGGAGAAGGTGTCGAGCGTTTTGCTGTTGGCGACAATGTTGCAGGCTTTATTGGTTTCCCTCTCGCAGGAGGCGGTTATAGCCAATTTGTTTGTGTACACGAAACCGCGTTAAGTCTTGTGCCAAATTCTATCACGCTTGAAGCGGCAGCTGCTCTTCCACTGGCAGGCCAAACAGCGGTACAGGCCTTGGATAAGGCTGGGGTGAAAGAAGGCCAGCGTGTTCTGATTCTCGCTGGTGCGGGTGGCGTGGGTCACATTGCGATTCAGGTTGCCGTTGCGGCTAAGGCAGAAGTCTTTACTACTTGTAGCGAAGCGAATTTGGATTATATGGCAACTCTAGGTGCTCATGCGATCAACTACCAGTTTGCTCCTGTTTCCGAGCGAGTCGAAGAAGCGGATGTGCTTATCGATTTGGTCGGTGGTGATGCCGCTCTTGATGCACTTAAATGCTTAAAAGATGGTGCGAAAGTGGTAACGGTTCCCACTCTTTCCGCAGAGTTGATTTGTGAGAAAGCGAAACTTCTAGGCTTTGAAGCAACGGGAATGCTTGTTGATCCAAACCCAGAGCAACTTGATGCGCTTCTCTACATGGTGAGTGTTGGTTTAGTCAAGACTGAGATTCATCAGGTGTACCCATTCGAACAGGTTGCTGAAGCACATAAACAGATTGAAACCGGTCACACAAGAGGCAAGGTCTTGCTTGATATGCAATGTTAGAAGCGTTTAACAGCGCATTCGAATCTTTCGCTCTTTGGTTTTCAGACTCGGCACTGTGGGTACTCTTTCTAAGTGGTTTCCTCAGTGCCACTTTATTGCCTGGAGGTTCAGAGGCCGGGCTGATCGCTACCTTGAGCTTAAACCAATACTCGACCTTTTATATTATTGCCGTTGCTACGTTAGGCAATACTCTTGGTGGTTTAACGAATTTTTGGCTTGGATTATGGCTACCAAACCGAACTCAGAACGAAAAACATGGTCATAAAGCCTTATTATGGCTAAATAAATACGGCTATTGGTCGCTTTTTTTTAGCTGGTTGCCAGTGATTGGTGATCCATTGTGCTTAGCTGCGGGTTGGCTACGGATGCGTTTTTGGCCTTGCTTTTGGTTGATACTGATTGGTAAAGCACTCCGTTACATTCTACTTGCTGCAGTTTTTTTCGGTTTTTTCTAAGGGGATGTCATGAGAAAGATTTGGCTTGGTGCTATTTCTCTTGTTGCACTATATGGTTGCAGTTCTAGCAACCTTTCTTCTGTACCTTTCTTTTCCTCCTTACCTGAAGGTGTCACTCTTATTGAAGAAGTGGATGGTGAGCCAGGTAAGGCAATGATCCCATATTCAAAGTATCAGTTAGAAAATGGGCTGACAGTGATATTGTCTCCGGATCATTCTGATCCACTTGTCCATGTTGATGTTACCTACCACGTAGGTTCAGCGCGTGAGGAGGTAGGCAAGTCAGGTTTTGCTCATTTCTTTGAACATATGATGTTTCAGGGCAGTGAGAATGTTGGCGATCAAGAACATTTTAAGATCATCACCGAGGCGGGTGGTTCTCTGAATGGAACGACCAATCGGGATCGCACGAATTATTTTGAAACGGTGCCTTCAAATCAACTTGAGAAAATGTTGTGGCTTGAATCTGACCGTATGGGTTTTTTGCTTGATGCAGTCTCACAGCACAAGTTTGAAATTCAGCGTGATACAGTGAAGAACGAGCGCGCGCAAAACTATGACAACCGTCCATATGGCTTGATGTGGGAGAAAATGGGCGAAGCGATGTACCCAGAGGGACATCCATATTCTTGGCAGACGATTGGCTATGTCGAAGATCTTGACCGTGTTGATGTTAATGATCTCAAAGCGTTTTTCCTGAGATGGTATGGCCCCAACAATGCAGTCCTAACCATTGGTGGTGATCTCGATGTTGATCAAACCTTAGAGTGGGTAAGTAAGTACTTTGGATCGATTCCATCAGGGCCAGCGGTAGAGCAGGCACCTAAACAGCCAGCCAAGCTAACTGAAGATCGTTATGTCACGTTAGAAGACCGCATTCAGCAACCGATGCTTATTCTTGGGTGGCCGACAACCTACAATGGTGCTGAGGGGCAGGCTTCCTTAAACGCCCTTGCCAACGTATTGGGTAATGGTGCGAATAGTTTTCTGTATCAAAAGTTGGTTAAAACTCAGAAAGCCGTTGATGCAGGGGCTTTCCAAGATTGCGCAGAGTTAGCCTGTAATTTTTACGTTTATGCAATGGCACCTTCGGGGGAAAACAGCGCTCTGAAACCTTTGTATCAGGAGTTGATGCAAACCCTAGGTGAGTTTGAAGCGAAAGGGATAGATAACAACCGATTAGATCAAATTACCGGAATGGCTGAGGCTCAGTCGGTTTTCGCATTGCAAAGTGTGCGAGGCAAAGTATCGCAGCTTGCTTCTAATGAAACTTTCTTCAATACCCCAGACCGAATTCAGACTCAGTTAGCGCAAATTCGTGCGGTCACCCCAGAGTCGGTGATGGACGCCTATAAAAATTACGTTAACGGTCACCCTAAAGTTGCTTTAAGTGTGGTACCTAAAGGTAAGACGGAACTTGCTGCTGCGCCTGCAACGTTCAGCACGCCACAAAGAACGTTACCTGAATACCAAAAGGTCACTGACGATCAACTCGCGTATCGTCGTGCACAGGACAACTTTGATCGTTCTGTGATGCCTCAAGTCGCTGAAAGTGTTAAGGCACAAATGCCGAAACTTTACCGCCTCTATTTTGACAATGGTGCTGAACTGTTGGGTACGGTGAGCGCTGAAACGCCGACTGTACAGCTAGAAATTAGTTTTCCTGCTGGAGAGCGTTATGTCAAAAAAGGCAAAGAAGGGTTGGCGAACTTAACTGCGGCTATGATGGAAGAGGCGACACTGGACTCGACTCTTGAACAGTTACAGGCGCGGTTGGATAAGCTAGGGAGTACGCTTAACGTAGAAGCGGGAAATTACACGACCAGTATTTCAGTCTCTAGTTTAGAGAAAAACCTACCTCAGACACTTAAAATTGTCGAAGAGGTACTGTTTAAGCCAGCATTCCGTGAGCAAGATTTTGAGCGCATCAAAAAGCAAATGCTAGAAGGTATCGTCTACCAGCACCAACAAACAAGTTGGTTGGCCTCTCAAGCAACCCGACAGGTACTTTTTGACGGGACGGTATATCAGCGCTCCAATGATGGTACGCAAGCGTCACTGGAAGCATTAACCTTGGATGACGTCAAAGCGTTCTACAAACAACATTACACTCCGCAGGGAGCACAAATAGTTGTTGTTGGAGACATCAATAGGAAACAGATCAAACAGCAGTTAGCCTTTATTGATTCTTGGCAGGGAGAAGTTGCCCCACTGCTAAGACCGCAACTTGTTAAGGAAAATCAGCAGAAAAAGCTTTATTTGGTGGATAAGCCAGGAGCACCACAAAGTGTGGTACGCGTGGTGCGTCAAGGTCTACCGTTTGATGCAACGGGGGAAGTGTACCTAACCCAATTGGCTAACTTTAACTTAGCTGGGAACTTCAACAGTAGAATCAATCAGAATCTCCGTGAAGATAAAGGTTACACCTATGGCGCTAGCGGTTATCTTGCATCGAATCGAGAAGTGGGTGCGATTGTGTTCTCAACACAGGTTCGTGCTGACGCAACTGTTCCATCAATCATTGAGCTTGAAAAAGAGTTAAAGGCATACAGTCAGAATGGAATGACTGATGATGAGATGAAATTTTTACGCTTAGCGGTCGGTCAACAAGATGCACTAAAGTATGAAACGCCTTCACAGAAAGCCGGACTGCTTAGTAGTATTCTTGCGTACAGTCTTGATGAAGACTACCTCAAGCAACGCAATGAGATCGTTGAAACGGTAGATAAGCAGACTTTAGACGAGTTGGCGAAGAAGTGGTTTACACCAGATGATTACCAAATCATTGTTGTCGGTGATGCCAAAACCCTGAAGCCACAATTAGAAAGTTTGCAGATTCCGATAGAAGAGCTTGAAATCATCCGTTAGAGTACACATAACATAGTGCATAGCTAGAGGGTGACATGGGTCACCCTTTATGAATTTGTTTAGCCAGTTTGGTAGAACTACCAAACCTTAGATATAAGCGAACCTCATTTTGACTGAATTTGCTGCGCGACTTGAGCGAGTTGCACAAAACCCAGAAGTATTTAAGAGTTTTGGACGTGGTGTGGAGCGTGAAACGCTGCGCTATCACCAAGATGGTCATCTTGCAACAACGCCACATCCTGAAGGACTCGGTTCCGCTTATGCGAATAGCTGGATCACCACCGATTTCTCCGAGTCATTGCTGGAATTTATTACGCCGGTATCGAATGACATATCAACCCTGATTGCACAGTTAGAGGACATCCACCACTTTACTCAGACTAAGCTGGGCGAAGAAAAAATGTGGCCGCTTTCTATGCCGTGTTATGTCGGTAGTGAAGATGATATCAACCTAGCTCAATATGGTGTTTCTAACTCTGGGAAAATGAAAACGCTTTACCGCGAAGGTTTAAAGCGTCGCTATGGCAGCTTGATGCAAATTATCTCAGGTGTGCATTTCAACTTCTCTTTCCCTGAGAGTTTTTGGCAGCAATTGTTAGGTGACCAGAACGAAGAGCAGCGTCAGGCGAGTAAGTCAGACGCTTACTTTGGTTTGATTCGCAATTATTACCGTTTTGGCTGGTTAATCCCTTACTTCTTTGGTGCATCGCCAGCGTTATGTTCGTCGTTTGTACAGGGCAGAGACAGCAAATTACCGTTTGAAAGCATTGGTGGATCGCTTTATCTGCCGTATTCCACCTCGCTGAGAATGAGTGATTTGGGCTATACCAACAGTGCTCAAAGCTCTCTAAAAATAGGTTTTAATAGCCTCGAAGAGTATTTAGATGGTTTGAATACCGCGATACGCACTCCTTCGAATGAGTTTGCTGAGATCGGGGTAAAAGTGGATGGCGAGTACCTTCAGCTCAATAGCAATGTACTTCAAATTGAAAATGAGCTGTACGCGCCAATTCGACCAAAACGAGTCGCTAAGTCTGGCGAAAAACCATCAGAAGCGCTGGCTCGTGGTGGCGTAGAGTATATTGAGGTCAGATCGTTAGATGTGAATCCTTACAGCTCAATCGGTATCAATGAGGATCAAGTACGATTCTTAGATATGTTCTTAACGTGGGCAGCACTGACTGAGTCTGAGCCCATGGATTACTGTGAACAAGCGTGCTGGCGTGACAACTGGAATCGAGTCATCATCGAAGGTCGTAAGCCAGGTCTCGAACTGCAAATTGGCTGTAGGGGTGAAGTCCTTACATTACAAGACTGGGCAAAACGTGTATTTGTGGAATTAGTCCAGATCGCAGAAAAAATGGATGAGGCGATGGGTGGTGTAGCATACCAAGCGGTTTGCTACAAGCTACTTTCGTGGATAGATAACCCTGAGAACACCATATCGGGCAAGTTACTCGAAGATACTAAGCGCTTTGGCGGGTTGGGTAAAATTGGATGTGAGTTGGGTAAGCAATATCGCAATGACCACTTAAACCGCAGCTACAGAACGTACAGTGAAGCGGATATGGAAAGTGAAGTGGTTCGTTCTGTTCAGGCTCAACTTGACGTTGAAGCATCTGATGAATTGAGTTTCGAGCAGTATCTTGAAGAGTACTTCTCTTATTTAAAGTCTTAAGGTCGCATCGTGATAAGGAAGCTTTCACTCCTCCTTAGTGTGTCCTTAGTTGGCGGGTGTGCGACATCCCCGCCTAAAGATCAGTCGAACCTTTGCGAGATTTTTCGAGAAAAGCCAGGCTGGTATGACGACGCTATTGATATGCAAAAGGAGTGGGGAACTCCGATTCAAGTTTCAATGGCGATTGTCAAACAAGAGAGTAGCTTTCGTCATGATGCTCGCCCGCCTAAAGACTATTTGCTTGGTTTTATACCGTGGGGACGAGTCAGTAGCGCTTATGGTTACGCTCAGGCGCAGGATCCTGCCTGGGAAGATTTCCAAAAGTCGACCGATCATGGCGGCTCTCGGACAGACTTCTCAGATTCACTCATGTTTATAGGTTGGTACACGAGTGAAACTCAGAAACAACTCGGCATCTCCAAGTGGGATGCTTACAACCAGTATTTAGCCTATCATGAAGGTCGCGGCGGCTATAAACGGAAAAGTTATCAGTCGAAACCGTCACTAATTCGCGTGGCTCGAAAAGTCGAGCAGCAGGCAAAGGATTATGGTTGGCAACTTAAACAGTGCCGACAGGAATTAGAAAACAATAGAAGCTGGTTCTTTTAGTACCAGAGAAGTAGAAATGGAGAAGGACAATGCCGTTATTAGATAGTTTTACCGTTGATCATACCCGAATGCATGCACCAGCAGTTCGTGTTGCGAAAACAATGACCACCCCAAAGGGTGACACCATTACGGTATTCGACCTGCGTTTTACCGCACCAAATAAAGACATCTTATCTGAAAAAGGAATTCACACTCTCGAACACCTTTACGCAGGATTTATGCGCAATCATCTTAACGGTGAAAGTGTCGAGATTATCGATATCTCACCTATGGGTTGTCGTACCGGTTTCTACATGAGTCTAATCGGCTCTCCACAAGAGCAGCAAGTTGCCGACGCGTGGTTAGCTGCGATGAAAGATGTGCTAAAAGTTGAAAGTCAGAATAAGATCCCTGAACTCAATGAGTATCAGTGTGGTACTGCGGCGATGCATTCTCTGGATGAGGCGAAACAGATTGCAGAAGCGATTCTAGCTGCTGGTATCTCAGTAAACAAAAACGATGAGTTGGCGTTACCAGAAGCGATGCTTAAAGAGCTCAAAGTAGACTGAACAGTTTGAAATGAAAAAGGAAGGCAACAGCCTTCCTTTTTACTATCTTTAAAACGTTAATTTGCTTTCGGCAGCACCACAACTTGTGTTTTTGCCCAGATATCATGAAATCCTCGTTTTTGTGGATCTAATGGAACTGTAAAATTAGCGAGACCAAAACCCGAAGTACCAATACGGATTAGTGCCTGTGTGACTGAAACAGGTTTTCCGTCTATGCTACGCAAGTGCAGTTTCCATGCACGCATACCTAACGTTTGACCGGCTCTGGTCCAGAAGAAAACAAAGAAATAGATCCATACGAAGGCCAAATACGCGGTATAAACCGGACTCCAAATCGGGTGGTTAGTGAGGAAGTCACTCACGTCTTCAAATCCACCTACGTTAAAGATGCCCATCGCCATCAATGCATGCAAAATAGCGATAACAATACCCGCTGCCATCATTTCTACGGCAATGATAATAAGTCCATCGTAAAAAAGAGCCCCTAAGCGGCGAAACAAGCCTGCTGGTGGCAAAGTGTCAATCGTTGACATAAAACCTACTTACCCAAACAAAATAAGGCGAAAGAATATAGCTTCAGTTTTGATCTGAAAAGAGAGCTTGCGCACAGCTTATCAATTTGTGGCTATTTTATCGTCAAACGATAGTTATTTCAGTCTTTTGCACTTGCACGATTCATTGGCATACGTATAATGCCAAACATCAAAGGGCAATAGCCCAGAGATGCCGGTGTGGTGAAATTGGTATACACGACGGATTCAAAATCCGTTTCCTTCGGGAGTGGCGGTTCAAGTCCGCCCACCGGTACCATATTTAAACGATAAAGCCTCGACGAAAGTCGGGGCTTTGTTGTATCTAGAGTTTGTGAGTTCAAACCCAGCATGGCGTCAGGAGTGCCTGCCCAGCCAAGTCACCCGCGAGTAACATACATAGAAAGGTCGCTTTTATAGCGGCCTTTCGTCGTTTTTGGGGGATGAACATTGTAACTGTCGTTCCATGAGCCTTCTGCCCCTTCTCTCGCCTAAAGCACGTTCGTCAGTACTGGTTTATTCCAATGAAGAGACGGATGGTCATTCAGAATCAGTGGCCTTACGTACTATCGATGTGTTTTATGCTCTGTTGCGCATGCCTTGAGTGGTTTACTTAAATTTTCTGTGGCTTAGGGAAAAGTTGTCTATCTTTAAATTATCAAGATGGAGGCTGAAAATGTACCAACTCACTCCCTATCTATTCTTTGCAGGACGCTGCCAAGAAGCACTTGATTTTTATCAGAACTGCTTCGGAGGCGTTACTGTTTCTAAGCAACTGTTTAAAGATGCGCCTCAAGAGATAGAAGGAGCAGACCCACATTGGATAATGCACGCAGAGTTTCAAGCATCAGGCATGAAATTGATGTTATCTGATGGTGTATTTGCAAAAGAGCTCTCTGGCAACAATATTGCTTTGTCGGTTGTTCTGACAGACATCGATGAACAAGGTCGGCTCTTTGACAAGTTATCGGAAGGAGGTCACGTCATGATGCCTCTGGCAGACACATTTTGGGGCGCTCGGTTTGGTAAAGTAGAAGATCAGTTTGGTGTCCGCTGGATGCTACACTGCAACCTTGTATAGTTTGATATACATTGAAGCTATGAATTTCACGTAAGATATCTCTCATTCCAGCGCATAGATAATGATTTCGTTTTCCCATTACTCTAAAATTATTCATTAATAAGTAAGTAAATAAAGTTGTATATAGATCGTGGCGAGCATCAAAATTACTGTAGATAGGCTACAGCCAGGGTTGCATATTCGTCTTCCGGTTAAATGGAACGAGCATCCCTTTTTATTCAATAGCTTCAAAGTGAAAGACGAAGAACAAATTCGTATGATTCGTCACTTAGGGATTAAGCACGTCTTCATAAACCCAAATCAAAGTGATACGCAACCACTTCCCTCATCAAGTCAATCTAGCTCAGTAGAGGAACCTGTTGATAGCGAAGTCGATCTCGAAGCGCAAAAGCTCTGGAAAGAGAAACAAGATCGGATTGAAAAACTTAGTGCCTACCGACGACGTGTCATCAACTGTGAAAAAGAGTTTGAGCGCTCGTTGTCGCGCATGAGAGCGGTCATGAATAAGATCCGCAATCGACCAGAACAAGCCGTTGATGAGGCGACGCTACTCGTTAATGATATCGTTGATAAGCTACTAAGTGATGACAACGTTACGCTGCACTTGATGAATGGTAAGAGTGAATTTGAAGACATTTACTTTCATTCACTCAATGTTTCCGTGGTCGCGATGATGATCGCCAAAGCAAAAATGCTGAGTGCAGATCAAATAAAGGAAGTCGCTTTCGCTTCTTTATTCCATGATATGGGGAAAGTGAAAGTCCCTACAGCGATATTGCGTAAACCGACTCATCTTACTGAACCTGAAAAAAACTATCTAAAACTGCATACAAAATATGGGTTAGAGATCGCGGCTAATATGGCGAGTTTTCCTGAAAGTGCTCGGACAGTCATAGCGCAGCATCATGAGCTTAATGACGGTTCCGGTTACCCTGAAGGATTGAAAGAAGATCAGATTGATGAGCTAACCCAAATTGTTGCTGTGGCAAATGCCTATGACAATCTTTGTCATACTAATGTCGCCGCTGACCAAAAAATTCCTTATGTTGCGCTCTCATACCTCTACAAAAACTGCAAGCATCTATATAACAACGAGAATCTGAGCTTATTGATTAAGTTTATGGGGATCTATCCTCCAGGCACTGTTGTACAGCTATCGAATGATATGGTCGGTTTGGTTATCTCTGTGAACTCTAAGAACATTCTCTTTCCTAATGTTCTTATCTACGATCCCTCTGTACCCAGAACTCAAGCGCCAATCATTGACTTAGCTGAAAGAGAAATAAAGATAGTTAATGCAATCTTACCTAACAAACTTCCGGATAAAGTAAGGGAGTACCTAAATCCACGCTCACGGATTTCATACTTTTTTGATTCAGATGACTAGTTATCCACAGTGATTTGTGAACAACTCGTGGCTAACCTGAGGGTAAAGTGGGTGTAAATGTTGGTCTGAGTAATTAATGTCCACTTAGTCTTTTTTTATGAAAAAAATGCATCTTTTTGCTTGCCTTAAAAAAGGAACTGCCTATAATGCGCATCCACTGACAGGGCAGACGCCGCAAGGCTTCAGCAATAGTCAGCGAGGTGAAAAGCTTCTAACAAAATAAATTTGAAAAAGTGTTTGACTCTTCAAATTATCTCGCTAGAATTCACCTCCGCTTCGAGAGAAAGTGTTCTCAAAAAGCAAAGCTCTTTAACAATATAAACCTATCAATCTGTGTGGGCACTCGTTGATGATAATCCAACTAGAAATTTCTCTTAATAAAGAGGGGTTTCAAATTAGGTTTCAATGAAACGAAGTGACCATTCGAATTGGGCAGCAGCCTTGAGCTGTTTTGTTTTACTTTTTCAAAAGTAAAGACCAATAAGAGCACAGTCAATTCAAACATTACTTATG
>NZ_JBNJOJ010000052.1:0-19082 GCF_050113655.1 Vibrio sp. TRT 29B02 | reverse complement strand
GTGATACCGCGCTCACGCTCTTCTGGAGCGTTATCGATAGATGCGAAGTCTTTCGCTTCACCGCCGTACACTTTAGCTAGAGTAGTACAGATAGCAGCAGTTAGAGTTGTTTTACCGTGGTCAACGTGACCGATAGTACCAACGTTAACGTGCGGTTTAGTACGTTCAAATTTTTCTTTAGACACGATCGTGTTCCTTCCTAGTTATGATTCGCCACGATCCGAATTGATCGAGACGCGCCAGAAATTGCTATTTTATGCGCCAACGCCAGTCAGCGCAATATTTGGACGCATTGATCTTCAAAAAAAGCTGGACTTTTTTTTCAGTTCAAGACGATTTATTAGTAACCACGGTCTGCAATGATTTTCTCTGCAAAGTTTTTCGGTACTTCAGCGTACTCGTAAAACTCCATAGAGTAAGACGCACGGCCTTGAGTTGCAGAGCGTAGGTCTGTTGCGTAGCCAAACATCTCAGATAGAGGCACTTGAGCACGGATGATCTTAATACCCGCCACGCCCTCGTCCATACCTGCGATCATGCCACGGCGACGGTTAAGATCACCTACAACATCGCCCATCCAGTCTTCTGGAGTGGTTACTTCAACATTCATCATTGGCTCAAGAAGAACTGGTTGCGCTTCTAGTGCACCTTTCTTGAATGCCATCGAGCCGGCGATCTTAAACGCCATCTCGTTAGAGTCAACATCGTGGTAAGAACCATCGAATAGTGTTGCTTTAATATCTAGCACTGGGTAACCCGCTAGAACACCACTGTTCATTTGCTCTTCGATACCTTTCGATACCGAGCTGATGTATTCCTTAGGAACAACACCACCCACAATTTCGTCAACAAAGACAAAACCTTCGCCAGGTTCAGATGGCTCCAGTTTGATCCATACGTGACCGTACTGACCACGACCACCAGATTGACGTACAAATTTACCTTCAACTTCCGCACTACCACGGATAGTCTCACGGTAAGCAACCTGAGGTTTACCTACATTACAGTCAACGCTGAATTCACGTTTCATACGGTCAACGATGATATCTAAGTGAAGCTCACCCATACCAGAAATCAAAGTTTGACCTGTTTCGTCATCCGTTTCGACGCGGAATGACGGGTCTTCTGCTGCTAGTTTACCTAGAGCAATGCCCATTTTTTCTTGATCTGCTACAGAGCGTGGCTCAACAGCGATCTGAATAACTGGCTCAGGGAACTCCATACGCTCTAGAATAACCTTGTGGTTAATATCACACAGCGTATCACCTGTTGTAACGTCTTTAAGACCGATTGCGGCAGCAATGTCACCCGCGCGAACTTCTTTAATTTCGTCACGCTTGTTTGAGTGCATCTGTACAATACGACCAAAACGTTCTTTCTTTTGCTTAACAGAGTTGTAAACCGCATCACCTGAGTTCACGACACCAGAGTAAACACGCATAAAGGTTAGCGTACCAACAAATGGATCTGTCGCAATTTTAAATGCCAGTGCTGCAAACGGTTCGTTGTCGTCTGCATGACGCTCAACTTCATTGTCGTTTTCGTCAACACCTTTGATTGCTGGAACATCTACCGGAGAAGGTAAGTACTCAACAACCGCGTCTAGTACTGCTTGAACACCTTTGTTTTTGAACGCACTACCACAAGTGGCAAGAACGATTTCGTTGTTCAGTGTACGAGTACGTAGAGCTTGTTTGATTTCAGCTTCAGTCAGTTCGCCTTCTTCAAGGTACTTATCCATCAGCTCTTCAGACGCTTCAGCAGCCGACTCAACAAGGTTGTTGCGCCACTCTTCTGCCATTTCTAGCATGTCTGCTGGGATCTCTTCGTAAGTGAAGGTTGTACCTTGATCTTCTTCGTTCCAGTTGATCATCTTCATCTTGATCAGGTCGATAACACCTGTGAAGTTCTCTTCCGAACCAACGTTAAGCTGGATTGGAACAGGGTTCGCACCAAGACGGTTTTTGATTTGATCAATAACACGTAAGAAGTCAGCACCTGCACGGTCCATCTTGTTAACAAATACCATACGTGGAACGTGGTACTTGTCAGCTTGACGCCATACAGTTTCAGATTGAGGTTCAACACCAGATGAACCACAGAACACAACAACAGCACCATCAAGTACGCGTAATGAACGCTCTACTTCGATAGTGAAATCTACGTGTCCAGGAGTATCGATAATGTTGATGCGGTGGTCTTGGAATTGCGCTTCCATACCACGCCAGAAAGTTGTAGTCGCAGCTGAGGTAATTGTGATACCACGCTCTTGCTCCTGCTCCATCCAGTCCATGGTAGCAGCGCCATCGTGCACTTCACCGATTTTATGAGAAAGACCTGTGTAGAACAGAATACGTTCACTTGTGGTTGTTTTACCTGCGTCTACGTGAGCGACGATACCAATATTACGGTAGCGCTCGATAGGTGTTTTACGAGCCACGATTGAATCCTCTTGAATTAGGGACTATTGCTATCTCTAGTTAATTTAGCCTGTTTTTGGTGCTTTTTGCTTGCCCTAGATATAGCAATAGTTCCTAAGCTTGCGCATAGGAACTAGAGTAGAGCCGCGGGGAGTCCCGCGGCGCTGAAAGGTATTACCAACGGTAATGTGCGAACGCTTTGTTTGCGTCAGCCATGCGGTGAACGTCTTCACGTTTCTTAACCGCAGTACCTTTGTTCTCAGACGCGTCTAGCATTTCAGCAGCTAGGCGTTGAGCCATAGATTTTTCACCACGCTTACGCGCAGCTTCAACCAACCAACGCATAGCAAGTGCGTTACGGCGAACCGGACGTACTTCTACAGGTACTTGGTAAGTTGAACCACCTACACGGCGAGATTTAACTTCTACCGCTGGGCGAACATTTTCAAGAGCTTCTTCAAATACAGCTAAGTGATCTTTACCAGATTTCTCAGCCATAGTGTCTAGTGCAGTGTAAACAATTTTCTCTGCAGTAGATTTTTTACCGTCAACCATTAGGATGTTAACGAATTTTGCCAGCAGTTCAGATTTGAACTTTGGATCTGGAAGGATCTTACGCTGACCAATGACGCGACGACGTGGCATGGATTTTCTCCGTTGTCTTCTTCAGGTTTTATCCAAAACTTTTCAGTTTTTTCAAAAAATTAAAAATAATTTAGTGTTTGGCCTTACTTAACGGATTCCATTAAGACTTAGGACGCTTCACACCGTACTTAGAACGACCTTGTTTACGGTCATTTACGCCAGCACAGTCTAGTGCGCCGCGAACAGTGTGGTAACGCACACCTGGAAGGTCTTTAACACGACCACCACGGATTAGAACAACTGAGTGCTCTTGAAGGTTGTGGCCTTCACCGCCGATGTACGAAGTTACTTCGAAACCATTTGTCAGACGTACACGACAAACTTTACGAAGTGCTGAGTTAGGTTTTTTAGGTGTAGTAGTGTAAACACGAGTACATACACCACGTTTTTGTGGGCACGCTTCTAGTGCAGGCACGTTGCTTTTAACAACTTGCTTTGCACGAGGCTTACGTACCAACTGGTTAATAGTTGCCATTAACTAGCTCCTGATTTACTTGAAAGTAAGCTTTGTGAAAAATCTATCCCTAACCACTAGTGGTAGTTAGGGACGCAAAATTCTATTCAGCAGTGAGAGGTGTGTCAAGAAATATACGGATCTTTTTTGCTCAACTTCTACCTACGATGTGTAAAAGCACAGCGACACTTTTGACTGAGAATGATTTGGTTATTGCCAAGTTATCGAATTAGTGGACTCAACGGTCAAATTGACGAACCCGCTATAGTCAACCAAGAGTACCGATGGGCTGATACGGTTGGTGATTCCACGCGCATCAACGTCCGCTTTTAATACAGCGATATTCAACCCTTGAATAAGAGGATAGGTTTTGTGCTGTGGATTGGCACTGTATACGGCATCTTCGATTAGCAGTAGCTGGTCACCTTGGGTATAGACCTTTACTGCCTCTTCAATTGCCTGAATGGTTTTAACGATATGGAGCATGTAATACCACTACCTAAAATGTCAGGATCTTACCGGCTTGGTGAAGCTGGGCAGCGAGCTCACTTTGCGATAGCTTTTGAGCATCCAAGACGAGATCTGCTTGAAGCAATCCACGCTCGGCCAATGACGACTCACACACATAAACTTGCTCTATGTCGTAGAGGTCAAACAGCTTTAGCATAGGTGCGTAGTCCTTGCTAAGAATATCGCTCGTCTGCTGTCCTTGAAGTAGCTGATAAACCCCATCACCACTGAAAATAACACTGATGTCTTCGCAATACGCTGACGCAGCAAGTAACGCATCAACGCCTTCGCGACCAGCGGAGCTACCGTGAGGCGCACTACGAAATAAATAAGTTAACTGACTCAAAACTGCACTACTCTATCTTGAACTAACATGGCTTCTGCCAAGCTACCTAACCCTGCCTGCTGGAAACCTTGCGCTAAGTTACTTTGAGATAAGCCATGCTGATTCGCTTCATCCTGACTCACTACTCCACGCCGCAACGCAGCCGCAACGCAGGTTTCGAGGCGCACGCTATGCTGATTCGCTAGACTCTGCCATGCTTTGACTAAGTCAAACTCATCATTGGCAGGCACGGTTAACGCACTGCCGTTATTTACGCCATCTTGATAGAAGAATACGCTAACCAGAGTGTGTCCCTGTTCGATAACGGCTTGAGCAAATTGATAAGCACTACGCGCTGATTGGCTACCGTAGACGGAACCATTAACCACCAGCGTATAAGTCAAGCGGTTCACCTTTCTTCATCCTCAGTCTTACGCTGACGAATGTATAGGTAAACCGTATGCTTAGATATATTGAGACGATCAGCAACTCGGTTGATTGCATCTTTAATGTCAAAAATACCTTTGTCGTATAGTTCCATCACTATCTGACGATTTTTGGTGTTGTTCGAAACCGACTTATCCGCATTGATTTCTTCAATAGTACGCTCAACAGTTTGGTCGACCAGCTCTTCAACATCACTAGCAAAGTTCACCGATGACGCAGCTTGTTTCGCTTCTTCCGTTGGCATGAATGATTGAAGAACCTGAGAGAAAGGCGCGTCAAGGTTAACGTTGACACACAAAAGACCAATTACTCGATTCTCACCATTGCGAATAGCCACTGTGATTGACTTCATCAATACTCCACCCTTAGCTCGTGTGAAGTAAGAACGAGAGAAGTTGCGCTCAGAACCTTCTATATCTCGAAGCATTTTAAGCGCTAAGTCTGTAATCGGTGAACCCACTTGACGACCAGTGTTTTCACCGTTGGCAATCTTGATCGCGGATGTATTTAAATCTTCAAGTGAGTGAAGAACAATTTCACAAAACGGGCCAATCAGGCTCGCAATTCCATCAACAACAGCTTCGTATGATCTGAGAATGATCTTATCGTGCTCACTAAATGGCATCACATTCACAGATTCCATTTCGAGCAACATATCCGTGTTTACTGTTTCTGTAGTTGTCACTTTTTTAAGCCTTAGAGCGATAAATCAACAAATTGATGTAAGTTTATCAGAAATTTTGATGAGAGCCTCTAGCTAAGCGGCTATCTAGTGATTTAGAACAAAAAAATTACCATCTCTGTTTATCAAAACGTTAAAAAAAAGAAAGGTCTGACATAAGTCAGACCTTTCGATTGGCATGCACTCAATGACTATTGAGCCGCCTCTTCGCCGTTATCTACTTTGAGTAGCTCAACTTCAAATACTAGCGTCGAGTTTGCAGGAATCGTCGGCGTGTCTTGCTCACCGTAAGCTAATTCTGGCGGAATAACGAACTTAAATTTAGAGCCGACAGACATCAACTGAACACCTTCAGTCCAACCAGGAATGACGCGGTTAAGTGGGAAAGTTGCAGGTTCGCCACGATCATAAGAACTGTCGAACTGAGTTCCATCGATAAGGGTACCCTTGTAATGAACCTGAACGGTATCTGTATCAGCCGGTTTCTCGCCTTCTGCAGGAGTCAACACTTGGTATAGCAGACCCGATTCAGTCTTCACTACACCGTCTTGCTTTTCAAACTCTGCACGGAATGCGTCACCATCTTGCTTAGCTGCCGCTGCTTTTTCTGCCGCTTGCTTTTGCATTGTTTCAGCAACACGCTTATCTAAAGCTTCTAACGCTGCACGTGTTTCTTCTTCATTTAGCTCAGGGTTACCAGCAAATACGTGCTCAATACCTTTAAGCACAAGCTCCTTATTCAGCGTAATGCCGATTTCGCTTGGCTTGTCTAGGCTCGTGCTCAAGTAGTTAGCAAAAGAAACGCCGATAGCGTAAGCAGCTTTGTCATCTTCTGTTTTGAAGTGAACAAGTTTGCCCGTCTCAGCTTGCACTTGCTCAACCGCTGGTGCTGCTTCTGTTTTTGGTTCTTCTTCTTTCTGACAGCCAGCAGCTAACGCAACCGTTGCGGCAAGCAGTGACACTTTAAAAATTGATTTCATTAATTTCTCCAATAATGGCTAACCATTTGTCTTTGCGCACAAATATGGAATTTCCACTGGTGTGCACGAACATGTTGTACCAATATAACCAATATATGTCGTATTTAAACCTACACTAGGTGAAGAATGGTACCAAATGCGTATTATTTTTAACTCACTACTCATCACCATTGTCATTTCAGCGTTAAATGGCTGCTTTTTCTCCAGCCAAGACGCTCAACGATGGACAATTGAGCCTAAAGGAACAACCAGTTTTGCGCTAAGTCGAGACGCACGCTTTGCATTGCTCTATTCCAAGGAGCATCAACTGGTGCTTTGGGATCTTAGCGAAAGTCAACAGCTTGCCTCATTAGGTCCACAAGACCCTCAATCAAGTACCGTTTCTCGAATCAGAATATCAGACAACGGCCGCTTTGCCGTTACCGCAACACAAATTAACTTTGCAGTTTGGGACTTAGCATGGACTCAAGCGCAAGGCTTATGGTCTATCTCAGATGGACTCATTAGGGATATCGACATCGCCAGCAATGGTGATCAAGTGCTGCTTGGTCTATCAAATGGCAAAGCCATCTACGTCAACTTAGTCACCGGACGGCGATTAGAGTTCCTTGCTCATAATGAAAAAGTCAATTCGGTCGCTTTGTCGCCAAATGGACGTTTCGCATTGTCTGGGGGAAATGATTACAAAGCCTACCTTTGGGATACCCAGACTGGACAAATACTCAAAACATTTGAGCATGAACAGCGAATCAACCGTGTTGCTTTGCATAGAGATGGTCATTATGCATTTACTTCTGATGGCGGCAATCAGGCGATTGTATGGGATCTCAGCACAGGAAAGGCGCTCTCTTCTCTAAGTAGCTTCTCCCGACAACTTATCTTTTCTTCTGCTCGATTTTCCGATGATGGTCAGTATCTTGTGACCGGAACGCCTTCGAGTAGAATCATGATATGGAGTACACAAAGTGGCAAACGGGTCGATGGATTTGAAGCGGAACCACTAAAAGATACTCGCCCTCCCCGCGCAGTGGTGTATGATGCTGCCTTTGACAGCCAGAACCGTGTTATTTCGGGAACCTCGGCTGGTATTGCCCAAGCTTGGAATGTGGATTATTAGTGATGACAGAGCAGCGAGTTGAACAGCTAGAAAGCCGCGTCAACGACTTAGAGTGTCAGTTGGCGTTTCAAGAACAAACGATCGAAGAACTTAACGATGCCTTGAGTCAGCAACAATTGCTGATAACCAAGATGCAAGATCAAATGAAGTATGTGGTAGGAAAAGTGAAGAATATCGATTCTTCAAATCTTGCCGATCCTTCACAAGAGACGCCACCACCTCATTATTGAGAAAAGACGTAGGCGATCACGGCTCCAGCAACCACTAAACAGCCCCCAATTCTACGCAATTGATGATCGGGTTGTTCACTCAATTGAGCGACCATGTTTCGCCATCCTTTTGGTGCGAATAACGGGCCTAAGCCTTCGACAATCAAGACTAAACCAAAAGCTAACCAGAGTGCATTCGACATCATTGTCCTCATGAAAAAATAAAGGCTCCGTATATCGGAGCCTTTTTGTTACTTAATGAATCTTACTTTGACGGTGCGCCAGCAGCATTATTCATGTATTGGAAGAATTCACTCTTAGGATCCAATACCAGAATATCACTCTTCTCACTGAACGATTTCTCATAAGCCTTCAGTGAGCGTAAGAAGCTGTAGAACTCAGGATCTTTATTGTACGCACTAGAGTAAATTTTCGCGGCTTTCGCATCGGCTTCACCGCGTGTAACACGCGCTGTTTTATCGGCTTCAGCAAGAACGGTTGCGACTTCTAGCTCAGCCTGAGCGCGGATAACCTCCGCACGCTCACGACCTTGAGAACGGTGCTTACGAGCAACCGACTCACGTTCTGCACGCATACGTTTGTAGATTGAATCACTGATGTTGTCAGGTAGGTTGATTTTCTTCATACGGAAATCAACAATCTCAACACCAAGGTCAGTCAGTGCACTATCACGAGTACCTTCCAGTACATTGGCCATGATCTTGTCGCGCTCACCATCAATCTCTAACGCTTCTTTTGCAGCTTCAGTCGTCACTTCTTCGCTATCAGCACTGTCTGGTAACACGTCGTTATTACGTGGACCCGATACAATTTGCTTGATTTCGCGAGCACCAATCTCAGAACGAAGTACGTCTGTTACTTTACGCTCTAAAAGTGCTTCAGCAGTCAATACGTTACCGCCACCCGTTGTTAGATAAAAACGACCGAAATCTTCAATACGCCACTTCACGTAGGTATCAATGATAACGTCTTTTTTCTCTGACGTTACGAAGCGATCTGAACGACCATCCATTGTTTGGATACGAGCGTCTAACGTTTTAACACGGTCAAACAGTGGCATCTTAAAATGGAGGCCAGGCTCGTAAATTTTCGATACGCCGTTGTCATCTAAAACACGACCAAATCGAATAACCAAACCACGTTCACCCTCTTGAATCACAAATACTGACATCAGTAGTAGAGCAATTGTTACAACTAATACAGGGATCATTAACTTACGCATTCTTAATATCTCCCTTGACGTGAACCAGTTGAACGAGATTGAGAGTCTGAAGTGCTATCGGATTGCTGAGATTCAAGCTCAATCTGGTCATAAGCTGAAGTTTCCTTCACCTTACGGTTGGTTTGAGTTTGAGCTTCACCTGCTAACTTATCGATCGGCAAGTACAGTAAGTTACCGCTTGATTCAGAATCAATCAGAACCTTAGAAGTACTGCTGTAAACTTCTTCCATTGTATCTAGATACAGACGGTTACGAGTAACTTCTGGTGCTGCTTGGTATTCAGGTAGCAGTTTCTCAAACTGAGCAACCTGACCTAGCGCTTCGTTAACAACACGCTCAGAGTAACCTAGTGCCTCTTTCTTCAAACGTTCTGCACGACCCGTCGCTTTCGGCAAGATATCGTTGCGGTAAGCTTCTGCTTCACGTTCAAAACGCTCTTCATCTTCTCGAGCCGCAATTGCATCATCAAAAGCGTCTTTTACTTGCTCTGGCGGACGAGCTGACTGGAAGTTGACGTCAACTAGAACCACACCCATATCGTAGCTATCGATAATCGAATTCAACGTTTCCTGTGTGCTTTGACGAATCTGCTGACGACCACTTGTCAGGATACTATCCATCAATGCGTCACCAACAACCGCACGTAGAGCAGAATCTGTAGCTTGGCGTAAGCTATCATCTGCGTTTGTCACGCGGTATAGATACTTGTATGGGTCAGCTACACGGTACTGAACGTCCATTGCAACCGTCACAACGTTTTCATCTTTGGTCAGCATTAGACCAGATGAACGTAATGAACGAATTGCCTGTACGTTGACCGCTTCATACTCATCAATAAAGCGAGGGCGCCAGTTCAAGCCTGGATCGACCACACGGTCATACTTACCTAGACGTAGCACAACACCACGCTCAGCTTCACCAATGGTGTAAAAGCCAGCAAAGAACCAAATTGCTATCGCAATGATAGCAATGACACCAAAACCTAGTGCACCGCCGCCACCGATAGACGAACCTTTACCACCTTTACCACCAAACTTTCCACCCAGTTTCTGACTCAGTTTATTAAATACTTCGTCTAAGTCTGGCGGTCCTTGATCACGGCCACCTTTGTTACCACGATTATTATTCCCCCAAGGGTCATTATCGCGGCCATTGTTGCCGTTATTATTACCAGGCTCATTCCACGCCATTAGAAAGCTCCATCATTAGATATGACGTTATACTGTAGCAGTCATTTAAGTAACTATAAAGTCACGTAAAACTGCCCCTTCTCTTTTTTCAAGTCTAGACCAATCCACCTGTTGCATGCGAACATCAATCAACAAGTCACCATCCTGATCATATTCTTCTCGTTGAATACATTTCATTTGGAAGAATGTACTACGAATTCGCCCTTGGTGTTGTGGCGGAATTCGCAATTGATATTGAACCATCTGGCTAGCAAGACGCTCTTTCAACGCCTCAAACAGCAGTTCAATACCGATGCCTTCCATTGCCGAAACCCAAACGGCGCGAGGTACACCCTCTTCATCACGTTCGATTCTTGGTTTCTGGTCTTCGAGATTATCAATTTTGTTCATCACCAGAAGAGATGGCACCTCATGGGCATCAATTTCTTCTAACACTATATGAACAGCTTGAATATTCTCACGAAAACGGTCATCGCTGGCATCAACAACATGTAACAAAATGTCAGCTTCTTGAGTTTCTTGCAGTGTTGCTTTAAAGGCAGCAACAAGATCATGCGGAAGATGACGAATAAAACCTACGGTATCCGCCAAAATCGCTGGACCAACATCATTTAACTCAATTTTACGTAACGTGGGGTCAAGTGTGGCAAATAACTGATCTGCCGCGTAAACACCCGCTGAGGTAATTCGGTTAAATAAAGTAGATTTACCTGCGTTGGTATACCCCACCAAAGAGACAGTCGGGATTTCCGCTCGATTTCTAGCTCGGCGACCTTGCTCACGTTGCTTCGCCACTTTTTCTAAACGGCGAAGTATGGTCTTAATACGAACACGCAATAAACGTCGGTCAGTTTCTAACTGAGTTTCACCTGGTCCACGTAAACCAATACCACCTTTTTGTCTTTCAAGGTGTGTCCAACCACGAATCAATCGAGTAGAGATATGGCGTAGCTGTGCAAGTTCAACTTGAAGCTTACCTTCGTGGGTGCGGGCACGTTGAGCAAAAATATCTAGGATCAAACCAGTGCGATCCAAAACTCGACATTTACACAACGCTTCTAGGTTACGTTCTTGGGCAGGAGAGAGGGCGTGATTAAAAATCACAATATCAGCATCAGAAAGCTGCACCGCTTGTGCAATCTCCTGAGCCTTACCCTCTCCGACATAGTATTTAGGGTGTGGTGACTGACGACTGCCTGTTACAACTTGTAACGCAGATACGCCAGCTGAAGAGACCAGCATCTCAAACTCACTGAGATCTTCCCACTCCCCTTCTTGCGTGAAGTTGACATGAACAAGTACGGCTCGCTCACCGGCTTCATAACGGTCAAACAAGCAATCAACTCCTTAAAAACTAATTGGGTAATTCAGAGAATTAATCTTCTGATTTGTCTTGCTGACGATCACCTTGTGGGCGCGGCTCACCACTATGGTGGCTCACTGGACGAGCAGGAACTACCGTAGAAATTGCGTGCTTGTACACCATTTGGTTAACTGTGTTTTTCAGCAAGATAACAAATTGATCAAATGATTCGATCTGACCTTGCAGTTTAATTCCGTTTACAAGGTAGATTGATACAGGAATACGTTCACGACGTAATGCATTTAAGAATGGGTCTTGTAGAGATTGCCCCTTAGCCATTTTTATTTTCCTTATTTTGTAATTTTGTTTTAGTTATTTAGCTAGTGGTGCGCTGCATTAAAATATGCGACCTTTGCTCTGAGCTAAACGAATAAAATAACACCCTGTCGCTACCTGTTATGACGGCTTTAGACCGAAATTTCAAGTAACAGATCCTTTACAGGGTAAATTCACGCAAAAGCGATCACATTATACACAGCTAAAACCTTCAGATGCTATTGCATTTGAAACAGTTTCTAGTGCTTGTTCAATGTTTTCACTATCTAACCAAGTTAAACTATCCCAGCTGCGTAACCAGGTAATCTGTCGCTTGGCCAACTGGCGGGTTGCACATACGCCCTTAAAGATGGCGTCATCTAACGTGCAATTCCCATCCAAATAGTCCCACATCTGTCTGTAACCAACGCAACGAATTGACGGAAGATCAGGATGAAGATCTTGGCGAGCATATAAAGCTCTCATCTCTTCTTCAAACCCTGCTTCAATCATTTTTTCATAGCGAAGCTCTATCCGACGATGGAGTTCAGCCCTTTCCTTGGGAGCTATTGCAAACTGTTTAACTCTAAACGGCAGGCTATCACCTTTGGTTTGAGTCAGCTCAGTTAGAGTTTTACCTGAAATTCGATAAACTTCCAATGCCCTTGATAACCTTTGTGGATCATTCGGGTGGATTCGCTCAGCTGAGACAGGATCAATCTCTCTCAGTTGAGAGTGAAGCTTATCCCAACCTTGAGCCAATGCTTCTTGCTCAATCTGCTGACGGATTTCAGGATTGGCAGCAGGCAGAGGCGATAAACCTTCCAACAACGCTTTGTAGTACAACATAGTGCCGCCCACTAAGAGTGGGATCTTGCCTTGTTCTACAATATCGTTCATTTCGTTTAATGCATCTCGGCGAAAATCCGCCGCTGAATACGATTCACTTGGATCTAAAATATCAATCAAACGATGTGGTGCTTGCTGCTGTTCATTGGCATCCGGTTTTGCCGTGCCAATATCCATACCTTTATAGATCAAAGCTGAATCAACAGAAATGATCTCTACTGGAAATTTTTTTCGCAAACGTATTGCGAGATCAGTCTTGCCTGATGCGGTTGGCCCCATCAAAAACAGAGCCAACGGTAATTCACTGTTATTCATATCTAAAATGCTGCAATCGTTGCAGAAAAATCAACGGGTCTAACAAACGTCTTGTCACCCAATGGAAGCCGATCTTGCCATAGCTGTTCGAGATCAGCGATGATCTGAATGGCTTCCGACAAAGTGTAGTCGCTTTTCACTTGAGTAATGCGATCACTTAACCAACTTGCGATCTGAGGATCGCTGAGCGAATTCGATGTCGCGACATACGAAGCGGCGTAAGATAGCAGATCTGGAACCAGTTGTTGTAAGTTTTGTTGCCTTAATGGTTGAGGTACTCCCATCACCATGAGCGCTTTATTGCTGCGTGTCTTAAGCTCAATTCCAAACTTTTTAAGTACCGAGTCCAGACGCTCTGCCACCTGCAAAAGCTCTGGATCCAACTTTAGCGACAGTGGAACGAGTAAAGGTTGGCTTTTCAACGCACCATGGAGCGTCGACAATTGACCATTAATACGAAGCCATTCCGCTTTTGCTAAGTTCACCAAGCAAGTTCCAGACTTATCTCCCATGACCAGATAACGACCTTGCGCAATAGAGATCGCTTTGCCCAGTGTTTCGACCGTATCACCACTCATTGGTTCAGTATGATTCTGAATTGACGTTTGATTCTGCGTATGTGCTGAGTGGAACTCTGGAGTCTTCAATAACTCTTGATACGCCTTCACTTCTTGCCTGCTAGGCGCGGGCTCACTGTATCGCTCGGTAACTCGAGGTTTTGGCTCCGCTCTGGACTCATGCCACTCATTGCGGGGTGGCGATTCACGTAACGAATCTCGGTGGCTTTGATAGTCCGCCTTGCCAGGATACGAAGGAATAGCTTCAATCGCCTGATACTCTTGTTGCGATACCCCTGTAGCCTCCGACAATTCACTTAGCGATGCAGGAGCTTGTTCAGATTCAGAATGAAATGCGGACGCTGTATGCTGAGGCTTGTCGATGTACGCACTTTGTGCCAGCGCATCACTTAGAGCCTGATAGATAAAATCGTGCACTAAACGAGCTTGATGAAAACGTACTTCATGCTTTGCTGGGTGCACATTGACATCAACTTGATGCGGATCGAGTTCAATAAACAGAACGTAAGTTGCAAACTGATCTGGTCGCAGGCTGGTTTCATAACTCTGACGGATAGCATGATTGATCAACTTGTCTCTCATCATCCGCCCATTTACATAGCAATACTGTAGATCGCTTTGCTGCCTTGCACCTTCAGGGGTGGTTATCCAACCATGCAGTTTCAGTCCTTGATGCTCAAGCTCTATCTTAAGCATATTGCGTACAAAACTATTGCCACAAACTGCCGCTATGCGCTTCTCTGCCTGCGCTTCTGTCTTCGCAGCTCGGTACTGTTTGACCAGTTTACCGTTATGTCTGAGGTTGATCGTAACGTCGAATCGACTTAACGCTATGCGTTTAAGTAACTCATCAATATGCGTAAATTCGGTTTTTTCAGTACGAAGGAATTTACGTCTAGCCGGAGTATTGAAGAAAAGATCCAGCACTTCAACCGAGGTACCAATCGGATGAGCTGCAGGCTGAAGCTTCACTTGCATATCTCGCCCCTCACTGTATGCAGCCCAAGCTTGCTCCTGAGTGGCTGGACGAGAGGTCAGAGTTAGACGTGCGACAGAGCTGATACTAGCCAAAGCCTCACCGCGAAACCCTAGACTGATGATCGCTTCAAGATCGTCAAGGGTATGGATCTTGGAAGTCGCATGTCGACTTAAAGCAAGACCGAGTTCCTCTTTGACAATTCCTTTACCATTATCACGAACACGAATCAGCTTAGCTCCGCCTTTTTCGATATCGATATCGATGCGTGTAGCGCCTGAATCTAAGCTATTTTCAACCAGCTCCTTGACCACGGAAGCTGGTCTTTCTACCACCTCACCAGCTGCTATCTGGTTCGCTAAACGAGCTGGAAGAATTCTAATCGTCATATTGGCTACTTAATCTTTAGTTGCGTGGGATAATGAGTACCTGACCCACCGCGAGTTGATCAGAGCGTAAGTTGTTCGCTTCGCGAAGACTGGCAACACTCACACCATAATTGCTGGCAATCTTACCAAGGAACTCACCACGTTTAACCGTGTGCTTACGCAGTGGCTGATCTTTCAAGCTCACTGTGATCTTGAGTTTTTGACCCAACTTAAGCGTGTCTGATTTGAGACTATTCTCTCGCTTAATCGCATCAACCGACACCTTGTATTTGGTGGCAATTTTACCTAGATACTCACCACGCTGAACAACGTGTGTCAGTGTTTTAGTCTCAATAGGATTCTTAATCTCTGGTACGGTAATCGATGTACTAGCTCCAGGAATCGTCAGGATTTGTCCAATCGCTAAGCTACTGCTCTTGAGCTTATTCGCCTGCATGATCGCCTGAGTTGAGGTGCCATACTTGTTGGCGATAACAGACAATGACTCACCACGAGACACTTTATGCTTGATCGCTTTCCCACGGTTTGCAAACAGAGTGCCTTCCGGCGGATTAGCTTCAAAATACTGGACTATCGCCTTCGCTAAAGCTTGAGCTAACTTATCCTGATGACTGCGTTGAAAGAGGAGTTTTTCTTCTGTTGGGTTAGAAATAAATCCTGTCTCAACCAGTACAGAAGGGATGTCTGGTGATTTTAATACCGCAAGACTCGCATTAACTGGGTCTTTCTTATGTAGATAGATCCCCGAACGGCTCATTTCACTCAGAATCTTAGTGGCTACCTTAAAGCCCTCTTTCTGAGAATGGCTAAATTGCAAATCCAGTAGCGTCTGACTGACATTCTTATCATTATTATTCTTAGCCAGTACTTCACCAGCGCCACCAAGCAGTTGTGACTGTTCCTCATGATTCTCTACCCAACGAGCAATTTCCGAGTTTGCACGGCGTGTATTCAGAACAAAGACTGAGCCACCTCTAGGTTGAGGAGTATGAAATGCATCGGCGTGAATTGACACTAAGAGGTGCGCTTTATTTTTACGTGCAATCTCCGAACGCTTATTCAAATTGACGTAGTAATCCCCCCCACGAGTTAGCACCGCCTTCATACCTGGAACAGCATTGATTTGCGCAGCCACCTTCTTCGAAACGGCTAGAGTCGCGTGTTTCTCATATTTTTTTGTTGGACCAATCGAGCCTGGGTCTTCACCACCGTGACCCGCATCAATAGCAACCACAATGTCGGCCGTGCCATGCAGCTGAGACGCATCTCGGCTGACCGTCGTTTTGCTGTTGGTTGGTGTCGTTGCAGGTGCTGACGCGCCAGAACTGTCATGTGGCATATCAATCACTAAGCGATGACCATACTGCCCACCGGGTGTCGGTGCCAGCTTAAACAACTGGGGATTCACTTTACGCTTTAGTTCAAACACTAAACGGTAGGTGCCTTTTTCTGGAGGGGAGCTTTGGCGTATTTTTTTCAGTACCGGACTATCAGAAATCGTCAGTGGTAGCTTAGTACTCAGCGTGGTCTGCTTGAGGTCCACTACTAACCGCTCAGGGCTGGAAAGGGTAAAGTAACTGAAGTCAGCTTCAGATTTTAAATCTATAACAACTCTTGTTTCATCTGGAGATGGCCAAACGCGAATGCCCTCAAGAGCATTCGCGAAACTAAAACCGGAGAAAAGAGTAAGAGCAACAAAAAATGGAAAAAATACAGCTCTTAATAAACGGCTCTTCAACATAACTCCAACTGTTCTAATAAGTGACTTCCATAGGGATTATTTGCCGTGAGTTGAACGACTCGTGCCTCACCATCGTAACGAAGATCAATATCAAGATCGGCAGCAGGCAACAAACCTTGTCCTTTTTCTGGCCATTCCACAAGACAGATAGCATCAGGGGTGAAATAATCACGGATCCCCATGAACTCAAGTTCTTCAGGATCAGCTAGGCGATAAAGATCAAAATGATAAACTTGCCACTGATCAAGCTGGTAAGGCTCAACCAAGGTATAGGTAGGGCTTTTTACATTCCCCTGATGACCCAGCGCACGCACAAAACCACGACTAAAGGTTGTTTTGCCTGCCCCCAAATCACCATGCAGATAAATAGTGGTTTGCTGAGAACACAACTGTGCCAGTGCGGTACCTAATTGAATCGTGGCCTGTTCATCTGTAAGGGCAAATTGTTTGGTGGTCATCAAGATCAATCTCTACGCTGTGACTATATAAAATCTAAAATAACAGGAATAGTAAACTGGGTTGGATTTGAGAGACAAGAGCTCTTGTGTAAGTAAAACGAAAAATCAGCGATTTCTTGCCGTTTTTCTTTTTTTACCAGCTAGATCCTAAATATAAGATCCGTTAAGATCCTGCCCCCTTAATCAGGAACACACCAGCATGAACTACCAAGCGCTCGCAGACAAGATCAAAAGTTGGGGCCAAGAACTCGGTTTCCAAAAAGTAGGGATCTGCGACGTCGATCTGTCCGAGCATGAAGCGGCGCTACAAAAATGGTTAGATGCTGGTTATCACGGTGAAATGGACTGGATGGCGCGTCACGGCATGATGAGAGCACGCCCAAGCGAACTCTTGCCTGGCACAATTCGTGTTATCTCCGTCAGAATGGACTATCTCCCTCCTGAAGCGCAATTTGCATCAAACTTATCCGATCCAACACAAGCTTATGTCAGTCGTTATGCTCTTGGACGTGACTACCACAAACTTATCCGCAACCAGCTTAAAAAACTAGGCCAAAAAATAGAGCAAGAAGTGGGTCAGTTCGGCTATCGCCCATTCGTTGACTCCGCCCCAATACTCGAAAGGCCCTTGGCGCAAAAAGCCGGATTAGGTTGGACAGGTAAGCATTCCCTCATCCTAGATAAAGATTGTGGCTCATGGTTCTTTCTTGGAGAGTTACTCATCGACTTGCCACTGCCCGTTGATCAACCTAGTACTGAACAATGTGGCAAGTGTCAGTCCTGCATTGCCTCATGCCCGACACAAGCCATTATCGACGACGGCATTGTCGATGCTCGACGCTGCATTTCATATCTCACGATCGAATACGATGGTGTGATTCCGGAAGAATTTCGTCAGGCGATGGGAAATAGAGTTTACGGCTGTGATGACTGTCAATTGGTCTGTCCTTGGAACCGATTCGCTGAAGTCACTCATCAGGAAGACTTTCATCGTAGAGAGGCATTAAAAAAAGCAGACCTAACGGAGCTCTTTCTTTGGGATGAGGCAACCTTTCTCAAAAATATGGAAGGTTCCGCAATCCGCCGTATTGGTCACCTTCAATGGATGCGTAATCTCTCTATCGCAATGGGTAATGCGCCTTATTCGTTAGCAATTGTCGACGCTCTCCAGCAGCGTATCGGCTTGAGCGACGTTTTAGATACGCATATCCACTGGGCATTAGCTCAGCAACAATCGCAACTTCCATCAGCATCCAATAAATTGGCTAGACTAATTCGAATTGTAGAGAAAGGATTGCCTAGAGATGCATAATGCTTGCCGAGCATGACGGTTCAGAACTTGATTTAGCTCTAAAAAATGAAATGTGGAAAAAACCAAGAGAGAATGCTCATTTTCTTACAAGTGAAGAAGTTAATCACATTGTATGGAAATGACTGGGATCAAAAAATAGTGACTTAATGATCTATTTCTCACTTCAGTTAAATCACGGAAATTATCATTTATCACTTTAAAAACAATGAGTTACTAAAGAGATTATCCATTTAATGAATCCTCTTTAATCAAAAAGATCGTTTTAGTCAAGCTTTATACATAGTGAAAAATCAGGTTACCCACCAACTTATCCACATTGGCAAAACTGTGGATAACTCTGTTGACGAATGCGTAGAGACCTAGCCCACATGGTGTTTGCTATAGTGATTCCCTGAGCATAGGTATGCTGAGATTTTTCGTTGAGGCATAAAAACGCCCACCTAGTACTAGGAGGACTTTTTACAATTTTGGGGTTCATGCTTCGCAGCATTAGCTAAAGAGCGGTGACCTTAAAGGTCTATTCAAACGAGCTTGTCATTTGAAGGAGATTTGGAGCGACACACGAGGTTCGAACTCGTGACCTCAACCTTGGCAAGGTTGCGCTCTACCAACTGAGCTAGTGTC
>NZ_JBNJOJ010000051.1:0-20683 GCF_050113655.1 Vibrio sp. TRT 29B02 | reverse complement strand
TTACGCCACGGGCTTTTTGTGTATTAGGGAGCAGGAGTGCTTCAGGTGTGGAAATCGGGTACGGGCTGTGGATTACGGATTACGCGCTTTGAGATAGGGGACAATACGAGCGCTGCGCCTTCGGACAATGGCAGCGGGACTTACGCTGAAGGTAAGGTTTGGCTGTAAACTGATGGGATGTTGGGCCTAGAAGATGTTGATAGGACTTGTCCCTGAAAAGAGAAATACTTTAGCCTACACCCATAAAAAAGCAGCCATTTGGCTGCCTTTGAATGTCTTTCTGAGTGTCACACTTATTCTTGGGGGGCTTGTTCAAGATCGCACTCTTCGTCGATCTCCTTCTGTTTGAGTTTCGCTTTTTCAATCATAGGAGTGATGGTCGAGCCTTGGACAAGGATAGAAAATACCACTACTGAATATGTCATGACCAACACGATCTCTTTTACATCTATCAGCTTATCCTGAATGACCCAGATACCCGATGGAATTGATAGCGCCATCGCTAATGCCAGCCCACCACGGAGGCCACCCCAAGTGAGTATCCTGACAGACCAAGGGTTGTACTTGCGGTAGCGTTTGAAGCCAATGTAAGAGAAGAATACGCTCAGGTAGCGAGCTGCGAGTACTAATGGGATGGAGAACGCCATTAGGATCCAGTCTTCTTTATGGAACTCAAATAGTAACATAGACATACCAATGAGCAGGAAAAGCACGCCATTTAAGAATTCATCTACCAGCTCCCAGAAGTGGTCTAAGTGGTCTTCACTTTCTTTAGAGAAACCGATAAAGCGAGTCCAGTTCCCTATCATGATACCTGACACAACCATAGCTAGCGGGCCTGAAACGTGTATCACTTCAGCAAACGCATAACCGGCCGTTGGCATACCAATCGTGAGCAGCAGTTCCATAGAGTGATCATCTGTAGCACTAATCAAGTAGTGGAAAAGTAGTCCTAGAGCAAAACCATAGGCAATACCACCGATGGCTTCTTGAATGAACAGTAATGCCACACTGCCCACCGTTGGCGTTTCTGTGCCGAATGCGATGGTAAAAATAGTAACGAAGATTACTAAGCCGAAGCCATCGTTAAACAGAGATTCACCTTCGATTTGGGTTGAAATACGTTTTGGTGCATCAAGTTTCTTTACGATCGCAAGAACAGCGATAGGGTCGGTTGGCGAGATCAGTGCGCCAAATAACAAGCAATAAATGAGATTGAATTGAATGCCGATCAGTTGACAGAATCCATACAGTACAAAGCCTATAAAGAACGTCGAAAACAGGGTCGCGCCGAGAGCAAGCACTGTGATTTCCCATCTTTGATCTTTTAAATTGGGAAGTTTGATTCCTAATCCGCCCGCAAATAACAGAAATCCAAGGATCCCTTTTAGAAGAAAGTCTTCAAAGTTAATGCTGGATACCGTGTTTGAAGCGATTTCAGTCAGGTGGAACCAATCATTCTGACCCGCAATTAAGATAAGTAGCGAAAGCATCATCGAACCAGCGGTAATCGCGATGGTGGTTTGCATCTTACCTATCTTGCTGTTTATAAAAGCAATCAACATCGCTGCTGCAGACAGGAAGCACAGTGTGTAGTAGACCGACATTAGAATCTCATTATGTAACAAATTATGAATGAAGATTTTCTGCCTACTATGTTCAAATAGCAAACACTTTTTGTCATAAGTAAGTCATCAATTTGATCTTTTAGACGTCTAGACTCCTTTAATAACTGTGATAGGATGGAGGCATAAATAAAGGAATGAGGCAGTACCGTGGGAAGTAATGTAAGGCAACAGATTGAAGGTCAATTAAAGCAACGTATCTTATTGATTGATGGTGGTATGGGCACCATGATCCAAGATTACAAATTGGAAGAGCAAGATTACCGAGGCGAGCGCTTTGCAGATTGGCACTGTGATTTGAAGGGTAATAATGACCTGTTAGTGTTGTCACAGCCAACGTTAATCAGAGATATCCACGCAGCGTATCTTGAAGCAGGGGCGGATATTCTTGAAACCAACACTTTCAATGCGACGACTATCGCTATGGCTGACTACGATATGGAAAGCCTCAGCGAAGAGATTAACTTTGCCGCAGCAAAATTGGCAAGAGAAGTCGCTGATGAATGGAGTGCGAAGACGCCAGATAAACCTCGCTATGTTGCCGGTGTTCTTGGTCCTACTAACCGCACATGTTCTATCTCACCGGATGTAAATGACCCTGGTTATCGAAATGTTAGCTTTGACCAGTTAGTTGAAGCGTATTCTGAATCGACTCGCGCTCTGATCCGAGGTGGGTCTGATCTTATCCTTATTGAAACCATTTTTGACACTTTGAATGCCAAGGCTTGTGCCTTCGCGGTTGATAGTGTGTTTGAAGAACTGGGTTTTAGCCTACCTGTTATGATCTCAGGTACCATTACCGATGCGTCGGGTCGGACATTATCCGGTCAAACAACCGAAGCCTTCTATAACTCTCTACGTCACGTTCAACCAATCTCATTTGGACTTAACTGTGCCCTTGGCCCTGATGAGCTAAGACCATACGTTGAAGAGCTTTCACGTATCTCTGAGACGTTTGTTTCAGCACACCCTAATGCGGGTTTGCCGAATGCTTTTGGTGAGTACGACCTTTCTCCTTCGGACATGGCGGTTCATGTCAAAGAGTGGGCTGAAAGTGGCTTTCTTAATTTAATTGGCGGGTGTTGTGGTACTACGCCTGAGCATATTCGCCAAATGGCAAAGGTGGTCGCTGGAGTAAAACCAAGAGCACTTCCTCAATTGACGGTGGCTTGTCGCTTATCAGGTCTTGAACCGTTAACGATTGAGAAGGAAACTCTGTTTGTTAACGTCGGCGAACGAACAAACGTTACTGGCTCTGCTCGCTTCAAACGATTGATCAAAGAAGAACTCTATGACGAAGCGTTAGAGGTTGCCCGCCAGCAAGTAGAGAACGGCGCACAGATCATCGATATCAATATGGATGAAGGCATGTTGGATGCGGAGGCGAGTATGGTTCGTTTCCTAAATCTATGTGCATCTGAGCCAGAAATCTCGAAAGTCCCTATCATGGTCGATTCATCCAAATGGGAAGTCATTGAAGCGGGTCTAAAGTGTATTCAGGGCAAAGGCATTGTTAACTCCATATCTCTTAAAGAGGGTAAAGAGAAATTTGTCGAACAGGCTAAGTTGATTCGCCGTTACGGTGCGGCTGTTATTGTCATGGCATTTGATGAAATCGGTCAGGCAGAGACACGTGCACGTAAACTAGAGATATGTACGAATGCCTACAATATCTTAGTCAATGAAGTCGGTTTCCCACCGGAAGATATCATTTTCGACCCAAATATTTTCGCTGTTGCAACGGGCATTGAGGAACACAACAATTATGCGGTGGACTTTATTGAAGCGGTAGCAGACATCAAACGCGACCTCCCTTATGCGATGATATCTGGTGGCGTTTCGAACGTCTCCTTCTCTTTCCGAGGTAATAACTACGTTCGAGAAGCGATTCATGCTGTGTTCCTCTACCACTGTTTTAAAAACGGCATGGATATGGGTATCGTAAATGCAGGGCAACTCGAAATATACGACAACGTACCCGAGAAGCTGCGTGAAGCGGTTGAGGATGTGGTGCTCAACCGTCGCGATGACAGTACTGAGAGGCTACTGGATATTGCTGCGGAGTACGCAGACAAGGGAGTAGGTAAAGAAGAAGACGCGTCGGCACTTGAGTGGCGTACTTGGCCTGTTGAAAAACGTTTAGAGCACGCCTTAGTAAAAGGTATTACCGAGTTTATTGTTGAAGATACTGAGGAAGCGCGCGTGAATGCTGCCAAACCGTTAGAGGTGATCGAAGGCCCTCTCATGGATGGTATGAACGTCGTCGGTGACCTGTTTGGTGAAGGCAAAATGTTCCTACCTCAGGTGGTGAAGTCAGCACGTGTAATGAAGCAGGCAGTTGCCCACCTAGAGCCATTTATCAATGCGGGCAAACAGGAGGGATCTACTAACGGTAAGATTTTATTAGCAACGGTGAAAGGTGATGTTCACGATATTGGTAAGAATATCGTAGGTGTCGTTTTGCAATGTAATAACTATGAAATTATCGATCTCGGGGTGATGGTTCCGTGTGAACAGATCCTTAAAGTCGCTAAAGAAAAGAATGTCGATATCATTGGACTTTCCGGCTTAATTACCCCTTCACTCGACGAAATGGTTCATGTTGCCAAAGAGATGGAACGTCTTAATTTCGATTTGCCGCTTTTGATTGGTGGTGCAACCACATCTAAAGCTCATACCGCTGTTAAGATAGAGCAGAACTACAAACATCCCGTTGTTTATGTAAACAATGCGTCTCGAGCGGTTGGTGTGTGTACCTCGCTGCTTTCAAATGAACTGCGCCCTGATTTTGTTGAAAAGCTTGATGCAGATTATGTACGTGTACGTGATCAACATAACCGCAAAAAGCCACGTACTAAGCCTGTTACTCTTGAACAAGCACGAGCGAACAAGGTTGCCATTGACTGGGAGAGTTACACACCGCCAGTTCCTGCTAAGCCGGGTGTGCATGTATTTGACGATTTTGACATCGGTACTTTGCGTAAGTACATCGATTGGACGCCATTCTTTATGACATGGTCTTTGGTGGGTAAGTATCCCACTATTTTCCAACATGAAGAGGTAGGTGAAGAAGCAAAACGTCTCTTTGAGGACGCGAATGAACTACTCGATCGTGTTGAACAAGAAGGTTTGATGCAGGCGCGAGGAATGTGTGCACTTTTCCCTGCTGCAAGTATTGGCGATGATATCGAGGTCTATACTGATGAATCTCGTACTGAAGTCGCTAAAGTTCTGCATAACTTACGTCAGCAAACCGAGAAACCTAAAGGCTTTAACTACTGTTTGTCTGATTACATAGCACCTAAGGAGTCGGGCAAAAAAGATTGGATTGGTGCCTTTGCTGTAACAGGTGGTATCAATGAACGGGAGCTGGCTGATCAGTACAAAGCGCAGGGCGATGACTACAATGCGATCATGATTCAAGCGGTTGCTGACCGATTGGCTGAAGCCTTCGCTGAGTATCTGCATGAGCGGGTACGTAAAGAGATCTGGGGTTATGCCGAAGATGAAAACTTATCCAATGAAGAGCTCATTAGAGAGAAGTATCAAGGTATTCGTCCTGCGCCTGGATATCCGGCTTGTCCTGAACATACCGAGAAAGGCCCATTGTGGGAGTTGATGAAAGTCGAAGAGACGATAGGGATGACCTTAACGTCCAGTTACGCGATGTTCCCTGGGGCGTCTGTTTCGGGCTGGTACTTCTCTCATCCAGATTCTCGCTACTTTGCGATCGCACAGATCCAACAAGATCAAGTTGAAAGTTACGCGCAGCGCAAGGGATGGGATATGCTTGAAGCAGAGAAATGGCTGGGCCCTAACATTAACGGCTAGAGCCTTTCCTGATAGAAAAAGCGCAGCTCAATGAGCTGCGCTTTTTAATATGTATCTGAGACTAGATCAGGATTGTCGCAAGTCCGAGGAATACCGACAAACCAATGACATCGGTGACGGTTGTTAGAGCCATTCCCCCTGCCAGTGCTGGATCGATATTCATTTTCTTGAGTAGGATCGGAATGGTTACACCGGCAACACCAGCAACAAACAAGTTGGTTAACATCGCTGCCGAGATGATTCCACCCAACATCCAGTTTCCTTTCCAAGCAACGACAATACCACCGATAATTAATGCCCACATGATGCCATTGAGTAGGCCGATGGCCGCCTCTTTCATCAGTAGTTCACGCTTGTTGGAATCACCGATATGGCCAAGCGCTAGACCACGGATCACCAGAGCGACGGTTTGGTTACCAGCAACCCCGCCCATCGAAGGCACAATTGTCATCAACACGGCGATCGCGGCCATCTGATCGAGAGTGGCTTCAAACATATTTGAGACCGATGCCGCAGCAAGAGCAGCAAGAACATTAGCACCTAACCAAATACTGCGTTTTCGTGCTGATTTTACCACTGGGGCGAAAGTATCTTCGTCATCATCCATACCCGCCATACTCATCATCGAGTGTTCTGCGTCTTCACGAATGACATCGACAACGTCATCGATAGTAATACGTCCAACAAGGTGCTGCTTGTCGTCGATTACAGGAGCTGAAATCCAGTTACGACGTTCAAACAAGCTCGCTATGTCTGAGTCGCTCATCGTCACATCGATAGCTTCGTCGGCATCTTCCATCACATCACTGACTTTGACGTCTGGTTGCGTTGTGATGAGTGTTGTGATCGGCAGTTCGCCGATCAGTCGGCTCTCTTCATCGATAACGTAGAGTGCGTCAGTGGCTTCCGGCAATTCGCCTTTCATGCGTAGATAACGTAATACAACGTCGACATCGACATCACCACGAATAGTGATGACGTCGGTGTTCATTAAACTACCGGCGGTGTCTTCTGGGTAGGAAAGGGCAGTTTCAACTAATAGACGCTCAGCTGCGTCCATTTGAGATAAAACTTCTCTTGAAACATCATCGGGTAGGCTTCGAAGAACGTAAGCGACATCATCCGTCTCCATACCTTCGGTTGCTTCTGCCAGCTTTTCTGGTGCCATTCTAGACACTAGATCGTCTTTCACATCCTCATTCAGTTCATCGAGGATTTCACCATAATCTTCTGGGTCGGTGAGCTGCCAAAGAACTTCACGGCTTTTACGAGGTGATGCTTCTAATAGATGGGCAATATCTTCCGGTTCCATGTCCTGCAATTGACGACGGACATGGACAAAACGGCCATTTTCTAGCGCTTCAGTAACTTCTTTCAGGGCTTGGTGAGCTTGATCGAACTCTATTTGCTCTGCCATTGATTCCCCCTGACTCTATATTCCTACAATACTATGAATAGTAACCGAATTTTAGGATGGATTTAATAAGTTAATGTGAAGGAAGGTCATTTAGTTAGAGCATTTACGAGGATTACTCCTCTTCATCAAACTTATCTTCAATAAGATGACAGACTGCTTCTAACGCGGGATGAGCATCGTTTCCCTCAGCACTAATGGTAACGTGCTCTCCCTGAGCTGATTCTAGCATCAGCAGCCCCATGACACTATCGGCAGTGGCTTCTTTGCCTTCATGGTTTTGGATAGTCAGAATGGCGTCGTAAGATTGGGCAAGTTCAACCAGTTTTACAGCAGCACGAGCATGAAGCCCAAGACGATTTTGAATTAACACAGTACGACTTTGCTGCTGCATAAACTTATTCCTTATGATTTTTCTCTAATGAGGCATGGCGTATTTGTACTTGGTGTCCCATTTCAGCAAAGTACTCGCCAATTTGCTGAGTAAGATAGACGGAGCGGTGTTTTCCGCCCGTGCATCCAATCGCTACGGTTAGGTAGCTACGATTATTTTTCTCTAATAAGGGTAGCCAGTCTTCAATAAATTTTTGGATCTGACGTTTCAGCTCCATAACCTCTTGGTGACCTTCTAAGAAAGACTTAATAGGGGCATCTAATCCTGTTAGGGGGCGTAAATCTGGCTCCCAATGTGGATTGGGTAAGAAGCGAACGTCGAAGACATAGTCTGCATCACTTGGGAGTCCATACTTAAAACCAAATGACTGGAACACCATGACTAGGTCTTTACGCTCACGACCTTCAACTCTCATGCGCACGGTTTCGCTGAGTTCGTGCAGAGATTGGTTGCTGCTGTCGATGACCAAATCGGCATGTTCTTTCAGCGGGGATAGAATACATCTCTCTTTTTCGATCGCTTGTTCGAGTGAAGTATTGCCCAAACTCAATGACAAGGGATGGATTCGACGAGTTTCGCTGTAGCGTTTAAGCAATGTGTCTTTGTTCGCATCTAAGAATAGAACGCTAACATCCGAGTCTTGCTTAAGTTTAGCCAGTACGTCTTCGACAAGATTCGGCTCAGTGGGCAGATTACGAATATCGATGCTGACAGCAACGTTTTGCTTACTGGACTGAACTGTTTTGACGAAGACTTCGAGTAAATCGACGGGGAGGTTATCAACGCAGTAATAGCCAAGATCCTCGAGAACTCGCAATGCGACGCTTTTTCCAGCGCCTGATTGGCCGCTTACAACGATGAGACGCATTATTGATTGACCATGATGTCGTAAAGCTCTTGATCAGACTGAGCTTTGCGAAGCTGTTTTAGGATCTGCTTATCGTTTAAACGCTCTGCCATACTAGAAAGGGTTTTAAGGTGCTCTTTACATTGCGCGTCAGGCACGAGAAGAGCAAAAAGTAGGTCTACAGGGCGGTTATCGATAGAATCAAATTCAACCGGAGATTCACATTGCAGTAAAACTGCAACTGCTTTATCGCTGGACTGCATACGAGCATGGGGAATGGCAATTCCATTTCCAATGCCAGTACTGCCGACTTTCTCGCGACTTAGCATACATTCAAATAATTCAGTTGAGTTTTGACCTGTCTGTTCAGCAACGAGTTCACTGATCAGCTCTAGGGCTCTTTTTTTACTAGTACATTGAACTGCACTTTTCGTGCAGTTCAATGTAAGGATTTCGCTTAGTTGCATGGTTTTAGTGGGCGTTTAGCTTTTCTTTGTGCTTGTTGAGCTGTCGAACAAGTTTGTCGACGAGCGAATCTATGGCTGCATACATGCTTTCATCGTCAGAAGAGGCATGAATTTCACCTTGGTTAACGTGAAGGGTAGCTTCTGCGATTTGACGTAGTTTTTCAACTTTTAATACAACATGTACGCTGTTGATGTGGTCGAAAAAGCGTTCTAGCTTTTGAAACTTTTCGTTTACGTAGTCTTGCATTGAATCGGTTAGATCAACGTGATGGCCATTAATATTGATTTGCATAGACTTTCCTTCTCGGTTTTTAGGCCTTATAGCAGGCGTTTGCGCTGACTTGATGGTGCAATACCTAGTGACTCTCGGTATTTAGCGATTGTTCGTCTAGCGACCTGAATCCCTTGGTCAGCGAGTAGAGCAGCAATCTTGCTATCACTAAGTGGTTTGGCACTGTTTTCGGCAGCGACAAGCTTCTTGATGAGGGCACGAATTGCAGTTGATGAGCATTCTCCGCCATTGTCAGTACTGACATGACTTGAAAAGAAGTACTTCAATTCAAAAATGCCACGAGGGGTATGCATGTACTTTTGCGTCGTCACCCTTGATATGGTGGATTCATGCATGTCGACCGCGAGAGCGACATCATTCAGCACCATAGGTTTCATGGCTTCTTCTCCATACTCAAAGAAATCGCGCTGATGTTCAACAATACACTTAGCAACTTTGAGCAGAGTCTCGTTTCTACTTTCTAAACTTTTAATCAGCCATTTTGCTTCTTGCAAATTGCTGCGAATATACTGACTGTCAGCACTGTTGCCTTTACCTAAGGCCGCATATTGCTGATTTACTTTCAGTCTTGGAACTGAATCTGGGTTGATCGTTACAACCCACTTACCGTGATCTTTGTAAACTGATACATCAGGAATGACGTATTCAGCGTGCTCTGAAGCAATACGGCTCCCCGGTCTTGGATCGAGCTGCTGAACGAGTTTAAGAGCTTCGCGTATCTCCGCTTCTTTCAGTTTAGTCTCTTTAATGATCAGTTTGTAATCTCGATTGCCTAACTGATCAATGTGATGGGTAAGAATTAATTTCGCTTCTGCGAGCCAAGGAGTGTCTTCAGGATAAGTGGCTAGTTGCAGCAGTAGGCAGTCCTGCAAATTAATGGAGGCTACACCGAGAGGATCAAATTGTTGGACACGCTTGCGTACAGCTTCAATTTCTTCGATCTCAATTTCTTCGTTATTGAAATTTTCTAAGATCTCTTCAGTGGAAACGGTTAAGTATCCGTAGTCATCAATGGCATCAATTAAGGCGAGAGCGATGGTTCGATCTGTTTCACTAAATGGTGTCAGGTCAAGCTGCCAAATGAGATAGTCTTGCAAAGACTGGGTGGTTTCACCTTGATAAACAGGAGTATCATCGTCGAGAGCAATGCCTGTACTGCCGGTATTTGCGCTATAGACATCATCCCAAGTGGTATCAATTTCGAGGTCGTTACTAATTTCAGATTTTTCGATGAGTTCAGAACTGTCTTTGACGTCGGGTTCCGCGGTATCTGCAAGTTCTACGGTAGGCTCTTTTTCCTCACTGCGGGTATTGTCTTCAACCGTAGGTTCGTCATGGGCCTCTTCTACCTCAAGTAGAGGGTTTGAATCCAATGCTTCTTGAATTTCCTGTTGAAGATCTAGCGTTGACAGTTGCAACAAACGTATTGCTTGTTGCAATTGAGGAGTCATCGCTAACTGCTGTCCTAGCTTGAGTTGTAATGAGGGTTTCATTCAGTATTGCTTGCCTTCATGCTGGAGAATCTTACCGTTCTTCCCTTTAATCATAGACGGAATTGCTCGCCGAGATAAACTTGTTTCACTTGTTCGTTGTTAAGCACTTGCTCCGGTGTACCTTCTGCAATCAGGTGTCCTTGACTTACAATGTAGGCTTTTTCACATACATCAAGCGTTTCACGAACGTTGTGGTCAGTGATCAAAACGCCAAGGCCACGATCTCTCAGGTGTTCAATGATCTTTTTGATGTCGATGACCGAAATAGGGTCAACGCCAGCAAAAGGTTCGTCCAACAAAATAAATTGTGGATTGGCTGCGAGTGCCCTTGCTATCTCAACTCTTCGACGTTCACCACCAGATAATGCCATACCAGCGCTGTTGCGTATGTGCTGAATGTGGAATTCTTCCAATAAATCTTCCAACTTGTCTTGGCGCTCTTCTCGAGTCATCTCTTCACGAGTTTCGAGAACCGCCATGATGTTATCTTCCACTGAGAGTTTGCGGAAAATAGACGCTTCTTGTGGAAGGTAGCCTATCCCCATACGTGAACGGCTGTGCATCGGTAAGATACTGATGTCTTTATCATCGATAGTAATTGAGCCTTCATCACGAGCGACCAATCCTACAATCATATAGAAGGATGTTGTTTTCCCTGCTCCGTTAGGACCAAGCAGGCCAACGATTTGGCCTGATTCAACTTTAAGACTTACATCCGTTACGACGGTTCGATTGCCATAGGTTTTCGCTAAGTGCTCAGCTTTAAGTATTGCCATAACTACTCTTGTACTGCTTGTGGCTGAAGAACGGTAGATACGCGGTCGCCTTTCTCTTTACCGTCAGCAATCAGCTTTTGAGAAGAGATTTTGTAGCGAATCTTGGTACCGCGGATAACACTATCGTCTTGAGATAGCATCGCTTGATCTATCATGGTTAGTTGGTCATCGACCATGACGTAGTAAAGCTCTTTTGCTTCACCATACAGAGTTTTGCCATCGTCAGTGAGCTGCGAGAACGTCGCTAGATTGCCGTAGCCTTCAATCTCTTGGATTGAGCCATCTTTCGGGTCACGAGTCACTATCACTTTGTCTGCGTTAATGTTGATACTGCCTTGTTTCAACTTAACGTCACCGATAAATGTGACTTTGTTGCTTTGCATATCGAGCTGTTGACTGTCAGAGTCGATATAAACTGGCTGTTCCTGGTCTGTTGATAGCGCCAATGCTTGGCTAGACAGAAATAAACAAGAAATCAGACTAAGGTGTGAGAGTTTCATATCTACCTTGTACGTGCTTGTATAGGGTTGCGTGATTATCGGCAAAATTGCCTGTCATCGCTTGTCCCACTGTTTCAAATTGAGGCCCAACCATAATGACTTGGTTGTCTGCCCAAAAGTCTCTACTGTCCAACTGAATATTCATGATATCGGTGGACAAAGTGTCAAAACCTGATTCTGGAAGTAAATTACTTGCTAGGACGTTCTCATAAAGCGTTAAGACATGCTCTTTGGTCAATACGCCACGCTCAGCCGTTATCTCCCACTCTTGAGTGGTACCTTCTTTATAAACCTTCAAAACCGGTTGGTTAAAAATTGTGTCACCACTTTTTGCGTAGTGGTCGAGATTTACCGATGTAATCACGTAGCTGCGGATACCACTTTCAGTGTAAGAGGTATTTTCTAAACCTTTTCCGCTAAACATCGGTAGCTCTGTATCTGGCTCTACCTGAATATCATAACTCTGCTGTTGGTCGAAAAGATAGTAAGCAGACCAGCATATTATGAAAGTTAGGATCAGATAGCCAATACGAGAAAGACTCATATACTTAGACCTTTATGAACATCAAGTTCGTTTCGTGCTTGAAGGATGAGGTCACAAACTTCTCTTACTGCACCATGCCCACCTTTAATTACGGTGACATAGTTTGCTCTTTTTGCCAGTAGCGGATGCCCGTCTGCGACACAAACCTTGAGTGCGACTTGCTCCATTACGGGCCAGTCAATCAGGTCATCGCCAATATACCCAGTATGCTGTGGCAAGATATTGAGTTTATCGCAAATGTCTCGATATGCTTTTACTTTGTCGTCTTGACCTTGGTATATCAGCGAAATACCAAGCGCTTTCATTCGATTTTCGACGATTTGCGAACGGCGACCAGTGATGATGGCTATTTTGATACCAGCATTCATTAGTGATTTTACGCCATAGCCATCTCGAGTATGAAAAGTTTTAAGTTCTTCACCCTCGTTGCCCATGTAAATTAAACCGTCGGAGAAGACGCCATCAACGTCACAGATAAGCAATTTAATTTGTTTGGCAATTTCTAATGTGGATTGTTCCACTGGTTGATATAAAGTTTCAATCATTTTCGACATTACATCACTCCGGCTTTTAGTAAATCATGCATGTTAAGGGCGCCGACAACTTTGCCGTTCTCGCATAGCACCAAACCATTAATGCTCTTGTCTTGCATTAGATTAAGTCCTTCGGCCGCAAGCATATTTGGTTCTGCAATGGTTGGATTAACCGTCATAACATCGCCGATCAGAGCGGTATGAATATCAATGCGTTTGTCCAGAATTCGACGTAGATCCCCATCGGTAAAAATACCGATCAGTTGCTGGTGGTCATCAACCACAGCGGTCATTCCTAGACCTTTCTGACTGATTTCTAGTAATGCCTCACGGACAACGGTGCTGGGAGTTACCAGAGGAAGGCTATCGCCAGTGTGCATGATGTCTGCCAGTTTTAGCAGCAACTTGCGACCCAGCGCTCCACCTGGGTGTGACAGCGCAAAATCTTCAGCAGTAAATCCGCGAGCCTGCATTAATGCCATCGCCAACGCATCGCCCATAACTAGAGTGGCGGTTGTGCTTGAGGTTGGAGCAAGCTGAATAGGGCATGCCTCTTTTGGCACAGTGATTTGGAGATGAATATCTGACAGTTTTGCCATATTTGAGGCTGGCTTGCCTGTCATACTAATAATTTTAATGTTGAGTCGCTTCAATACTGGGAAAAGACTCAAGATCTCAGAAGACTCGCCTGAGTTTGAGATAGCAAGAACCACATCGCCAGGTTCAATCATACCGAGGTCGCCATGAGCCGCTTCACCCGGGTGGACGAAGAATGCCGATGTGCCTGTACTGGCTAATGTTGCGGCAATCTTGTTGCCAATATGGCCAGATTTACCCATCCCCATGACAACGACTTTGCCTTCTTTATTCGCACGGATTAGCTCACAAGCATTGATAAAGTCGTCGTTGATGTATTGGTCGAGTTGTTTTAGGGCCTCAACTTCGGTTTGTAAAACCTCTAGGGCAGCTGAGCGATAATCAAACATAAATACTCCGAGATGAGGTTAAGCAGTCATATTCATGATGAGGTAGGCTTGGTAGCCAATGAAACAGCAAAACAGCACTGCGCCTTCAGCACGGTTGATGCTACGAGATTTGCCCAGTGCCATTGCAACGAGCAGCAAAGATACGCCAAGCATGACCCAAAAATCACGGCTCATGGCAAATTCACTCAAAACTGAAGGGTTGAGGATACCTGGGATCCCCATAACCGCTAAAATATTAAATACGTTTGAACCGATGATATTACCGACGGCCATATCGTCTTCGCCTTTCATCACGCCAGCAAGGGAAGCGGCCAGTTCTGGTAGGCTCGTTCCTACTGCGATAATGGTCAGTCCAATGACTAAGTCACTCATTCCGAAGTACTGAGCAATAATCACCGCGTTGTCGACCAACACATCCGCTGCGAGAGGTAACACAATCAGACCTATCACTACCCAGATTGCCGCTTTAGCGTTACTTACGCCCTCTGGTACTTCAGACTCTTGTTCTTCGATAAGAACATCACCGTTCTTTTTCTCATTGCGGCTAATGCGAAGCATGGCAACGATGAATGCTGCAAACAGTACAAAAAGAAGAATACCTTCATAGAACCCTAAATGGCTGTCCCAAAGTAACACACCAGCAAGGATGGTGACGCCAATCATGAGAGGAAGTTCACGTCTTAGTACAGCAGAACTGATAGAGAGCGGCTTAATAAGCGCAGTTATGCCTAGTATTAAAGCAATGTTGGCGATGTTGGAACCAAGTACGTTACCTACAGCAGTATCCGTTTTCCCATCGAGGGCTGCGGTTGCTGAAACCATCATCTCTGGTGCAGATGAACCCATTGCTAGGATAGTCATACCGATCACGAGTGGAGAGATTCCCACGTTTCGCGCTAGAGCTGCAGCGCCAAATACCAGTTTATCGGCACTCCAAACTAAAAATACCAATCCAATAATGAGAAACGCAACGGCTTCGAACATGATGATTCCTAATCAATATACAACGAGAGAATTTAACCGTTAATTTTGACGGTTTGGCTATTAAAAGGGAAGCGCTTCATTCAATTAATTGTTAACCAAATTGTCTATTTGATTAGAGATGCCTTGAGTTATTGGGATTGCCAAGAATATTCGAAGATCTCACAATTAATCGAACAGTGCTTTAAATTGTAAATGAATGTGCTTATGATTGCCCATTCATAAGGGAAGGGGTAATAGCTCAAGATGGAATCCGAAGACCTAGTTACAATAAAGCAGCTCATGTTTTCTCGTGGAGAGCGCAAAATATTTGATAACGTTAGCTTGAGTGTACCTAAGGGAAAAATCACCGCTATCATGGGACCTTCTGGCATTGGTAAAACGACACTGCTACGTCTTATTGGAGGTCAAATCTACCCAGAAAGTGGCGAGATCTGGTTTGATGGTCACAACATTCCATCGCTTAGTCGTAAAAAGCTCTACCAAGAGCGAAAAAAGATGAGCATGTTGTTTCAATCGGGGGCTCTGTTCACCGATTTGTCTGTTTTTGACAACGTTGCCTTTCCTCTACGTGAACATACAAATTTGGATGAGTCTCTGATCCGCACTTTGGTGCTACTTAAACTAGAGGCGGTGGGGCTGCGTGGTGCCGCTTCACTGATGCCGAGTGAACTGTCCGGTGGTATGGCAAGACGAGCGGCACTCGCTCGAGCTATCGCGCTAGACCCAGACCTAATCATGTATGATGAACCTTTTGTTGGCCAAGATCCCATCACCATGGGTGTGCTCGTTGAACTGATCCGCAACCTGAATCAAGCACTCAGTGTGACATCCGTCGTGGTTTCACATGATGTTCCAGAAGTAATGAGTATTGCCGATTTAGTCTACATACTGGCAAATGGTAAAGTCATTGCTCATGGAACCCCTGAAGAGCTACGTACTAACCCAGATCCACAAGTGCAGCAATTTCTTGTAGGGGATGCTGACGGCCCTGTACCATTCCGTTATCCGTCTCAACCTCTAGCTGAGGAGCTCTTCTTATAATGGCAGGCTTAGCAAATTTTGTGGCTTCTGTTGGTCGTCGCGCCTTATCCGTAACAGAGTCGTTTGGTCGTGCAAGTTTAATGCTATTCGGTGCTTTAGCGAGTAAGCCACAGCCAGTTAAAAACTTCCCATTGTTGGTAAAGCAACTTTATACAGTCGGTGTTCAGTCGCTGATCATTATCGTGCTGTCTGGTCTATTTATTGGCATGGTACTGAGCTTACAGGGTTACGTCATTCTGGTTGATTTCGGTGCTGAAGGGGCGTTAGGTCAAATGGTGGCGTTGTCATTGCTACGTGAGTTAGGACCTGTCGTCACGGCTTTGCTATTCGCCGGTCGTGCAGGGTCAGCCTTAACGGCCGAAATTGGTTTGATGAAAGCAACAGAACAGCTTTCCAGTATGGAGATGATGGCGGTTGATCCACTCAAACGAGTGATCGCACCACGATTTTGGGCGGGTGTGATATCTATGCCTCTACTAGTGATGATTTTTATGGCTGTCGGTATTTGGGGCGGTCAACTTGTCGGGGTTGATTGGAAAGGAATCGACCACGGCAGCTTCTGGTCAGCAATGCAAGCCTCTGTAGAGCTTGGTCAGGATATTGGTAACAGCATGATTAAGAGTATCGCTTTCGCAATCACTGTTACTTGGATAGCTTTATTTAATGGCTACGATGCGATACCCACATCTGAAGGTATCAGCCGTGCTACAACACGCACCGTAGTCCACTCTTCTCTTGCTGTACTTGGTCTAGACTTCGTACTAACCGCATTGATGTTTGGGAACTAATCATGCAACAAACTCGAAAGATTGAATTATGGGTCGGTAGCTTTGTTCTTGCCGGAATTTGCGCAATTCTGGTGATGATTTTTCAAGTCGCTGACGTGAAAGGGCTAGGCTCTAACGATACTTATACCCTCAAAGCTGAGTTCGACAATATTGGTAGTTTGAAGGTTCGTTCACCGGTCAAAGTCGGTGGCGTGGTTATCGGACGTGTCGCGGCGATCAACTTGAATAGTGAGTCTTTACTACCCGTTGTTACCATGGCGATCAATAGTAAGTACGATCAGTTCCCAGAGACATCTAGTGTGAAAATCCTTACCTCTGGTTTGATCGGCGAGCAGTATATTGGTCTCACACCAGGCTTTGTATTTGACGATGAGCAGATGCTGGTGGAAGGGGACTATATTGAAGATACTAAGTCTGCACTTGTACTTGAAGATTTGATTGGACAGGTTCTTTACAGTGTAGGCGGCTCTGATGAGTAAGGAGATAAACATGTTGAGAAAGTTAGTACTTACTCTTCTGGCATTTTTTGTCACATTTAATGTGGCTGCGAATGAAATTGATAAGACTCAGCCATATGACATGATGAAGCTGGTCTCTGAGCGTGCTTTTGAGCGACTCAAATCAGAGCAACCACTGATTCACCAAGATCCAAACTATTTGAAAGTGATTGTTGAAGAAGAGCTTATGCCTTTCGTCAATGAGAAATATGCAGCACTCAAGTTACTGGGCCCTAATTTAAAAGGCGCTAAACGTGAAGATGTGAGTCAGTTTATCGTCGCATTTCGTTCTTATCTCATTAGCTCTTACGCTCAAGTGCTTACTCAATACACGGATCAGACCATTGAATTTGGTCCTGAAGCGAAAAATAGTGCGGACAAAAATATTATTGGTGTCAAAGTGGATATCGTTGATTCGCCAAGACCCAACATTAAGCTCGAGTTCAAGCTAAGAAAAGATAAGAACACGGGTGAATGGCAAGTGTTTGATATGATTGCTGAGGGTATTAGTTTGCTCTCTAGTAAGCAATCTGAATGGAGTACCAAGCTACGTCAAGAGGGCATTGCTGCTGTTGCTGATGAGCTAGAAGCACTGTCTCAGCAAGCTATTCGCTTTGAGAGTAAAGCGCAATGATGCATCCGCAGTGGCAAGTGATCAGTGAGCAACAATGTGCCTTAAACGGCAACTTGGACAGAGACACAGTGCCTGCCCTATGGACACAGCTACAGAGGTTCAAACCAACTTTGAGTGAGATGGAGTTGTCGCTAAAGTCGGTTGAACGAGTCGATTCGGCAGGAATGGTGATGTTAATTCATCTAATAGACAATGCAAAAAAGCAAAACTGTCATATAATGCTCAGTTTCGTGCCGAATGAATTGCGCACATTATTTCAGCTAAGCAATGTAGAACAAATCGTTGCTAAGCATTTAAAGAATACTACAGGGGTGAATTGTGGATAGCGCAAAAGTACAACAGATTTTAAACGAAGCACTGAATCTAGAAGAGCTGCACGTCAAAGGCGAAGGCAGTCATTATGAAGTCGTTGCTGTTGATGCTTGCTTCGACGGAATGAGTCGCGTTAAAAAACAACAGCTAATTTATGCACCACTGATGGAATATATCCAACGAAATGACATCCACGCTGTTTCTATTAAAGCTTACACTCCTGCAGAGTGGGCTCGTGATAAGAAGTTGATGTCACTGTAAGGTTTAAAAATGGAAAAGTTTCGAGTTATAGGTTCTAAAAAGCCTCTAGTAGGTGAAGTGACCATCTCAGGTGCCAAGAACGCTGCACTACCAATTTTATTTGCTTCTATTCTTGCTGAAGAGCCAGTTGAAGTGGCCAACGTTCCACGTTTACGTGACATCGACACAACGATGGAGCTATTGGGACGTCTTGGGGCGAAAGTCGAGCGTAATGGGTCTGTCCACGTTGACCCTAGCAGTATCAATGAATACTGCGCGCCTTACGACTTAGTAAAGACGATGCGTGCATCTATTTGGGCATTAGGTCCACTAGTGGCGCGTTTTGGTCAAGGTCAAGTTTCATTGCCGGGTGGTTGTGCGATTGGTGCACGTCCGGTTGATCTCCATATTCATGGTCTAGAGCAGTTGGGTGCAACCATTACTCTTGAAGATGGGTATGTGAAAGCCAATGTTGATGGACGCCTGAAAGGCGCTCACATCGTGATGGACAAAGTCAGTGTTGGTGCCACCATTACAATTATGTGTGCGGCGACTTTGGCAGAAGGCACGACAGTGCTGGACAACGCAGCACGTGAGCCGGAAATTGTCGACACTGCTGAGTTCCTAAATAAACTTGGGGCAAAAATCTCAGGTGCAGGCACAGACACAATTACAATTGAAGGTGTTGAACGTCTTGGCGGGGGCAAACATTCAGTTGTTGCTGACCGTATTGAAACGGGTACCTTCCTCGTTGCAGCCGCTGTTTCTGGTGGTAAAGTCACTTGTCGCAATACGAAAGCGCATCTTCTAGAAGCCGTTTTGGCTAAGTTAGAAGAAGCGGGTGCTGCGGTAGAGACAGGGGAAGATTGGATCTCAGTCGATATGACAGGTCGTGAACTCAAGGCGGTAACGATTCGTACGGCGCCTCACCCAGGTTTCCCTACTGATATGCAGGCTCAGTTTACTTTGCTTAACATGATGGCAAAGGGTGGCGGCGTGATCACAGAGAACATCTTTGAAAACCGCTTTATGCATGTTCCAGAATTAATGCGTATGGGCGCTAAAGCTGAAATTGAAGGCAACACAGTCATCTGTGGTGACGTTAATGAGCTAAGTGGTGCTCAGGTCATGGCAACCGACCTTCGTGCCTCAGCGAGCTTAGTGATTGCTGGCTGTATTGCTCACGGTGAAACTATCGTTGATCGTATTTATCACATTGATCGTGGCTACGATAAAATTGAAGATAAATTATCTGCTCTTGGCGCAAATATTGAACGTTTCCGTGATTAGAGATAAAATCAGCTAACGCTTGTAAGCCGAAACGCGAGTTTCGGCTTTTTTATGAAAAACAGATCAGGTAAAGTCTGGGGCAATTAAAATGATTCCCCGCTGATCTTGGAGAACCACAATGATTGCACTACTACGTGTATTGGCTGTTGCGATTTTTGCAATTGTGATGTTTGTTTTTGGTTGCGGCTACTGTTTATTGAGTCCACGTAATCCAAAACACGTTTTTACCTTTGGTCGCCTGTTTGGCAAGATGTCACGTGTTTTCGGCATCAAACTTGAGCTGCGTATCCCTGAGGATGCTTATGAGCGTGGTCAGCATATCTATATCGCTAACCACCAGAATAACTGGGATTTGTTTACAGTCTCTTCTGCGGTTACGCCAAAAGTCGTGACGGTGGGTAAAAAGAGCCTTGCGTGGATGCCTCTGTTTGGTCAGCTATATTGGCTAACGGGGAATATCTTAATCGACCGCGCTAACCGTTCAAAGGCGAAGGGCACCATTGATCAAGTGGTTGATAGCATGAACAACAGTGATGTGTCAGTCTGGATGTTTCCTGAGGGTACTCGCTCACGTGGACGTGGTTTGCTGCCATTTAAAACGGGCGCTTTCCATGCCGCCATTGGCGCTAAGCTACCTATTATTCCTATTGTGTGTAGCTCAACGTCAGGCATTAAGCTCAACCGCTGGAATAACGGCCATGTTATCGTAGAGATGCTGCCTCCAGTGCAGGTCGATGAATACGGTAAAGAGCATGTTCGTGAACTCGCAAACACTTGTCGTGAGCAGATGGAAGCGAAACTTGAAGCGCTTGATGCCGAAGTGGCAATGCTAAATCAGCAGCAGGGCGTAAAAGCCTAACGTAATGTGCGTGATAGGTATGTATAAACCAGTAGATGCAAATCTACTGGTTTTTTTATGCGTTGAGAACAGTGATTATTTCACGGTAATACCCACATCAAAATTATCTGGCCAGTCTAAAAAGCGTTGAATATTATCGCCTTTAAAAATGCCACTATGCTGTGGACATGGCATATCAATGTTGAACTGGCGCAGTGGGGAGAGAAGACAATTTCGTTTCAGTTGATATAAAAAAAGCCAAGTCTTTCGACTTGGCTTTTTAAAGTGGCTCCTCCTGCTGGGCTCGAACCAGCGACCTGCGGATTAACAGTCCGTCGCTCTACCAACTGAGCTAAG
>NZ_JBNJOJ010000050.1:0-22426 GCF_050113655.1 Vibrio sp. TRT 29B02 | reverse complement strand
TGGTGCCGACTACCGGAATCGAACTGGTGACCTACTGATTACAAGTCAGTTGCTCTACCTACTGAGCTAAGTCGGCACACTGTATTCTTTATGCTTTTGTCCGTGTTGTCACTTTCGTTAAGACACCAACAAATCAAATTGTGGTGCCCGGAGGCGGAATCGAACCACCGACACGAGGATTTTCAATCCTCTGCTCTACCGACTGAGCTATCCGGGCGACGAGGTGTATTAAAATGCTTTTCGTGCTTTAGGTCAACATGAAAATGCAAAAAAAATATCGTTTGTTGTTTTTCTATACTTAATGGGCTGTTTTTATCCATTTTGGATAAGAAATGTATAGAGAGCAAAAGGCGTTATCGTAAAAATCGACCGGAATAGTGAGGGGTAAAGAACAAAAAAGCACGCGAAGAGGCGTGCTTTTTGTTGCTCCAACGGTTTTTAGTGCTTAACAGTAAACTTACTTACCCAATTTTCTAGTTCATTGGCTAATTGAGCTAGGCTTTGTGTGCTGTTGTGACTCTCTGTCACTACGCTACTTAGCTGATTGCCGCTATCTTCAATCATATTGATACGTTGAGAAATATCGTCACTCACTTGGGTCTGTTCTGCCGCGGCAGTTGCAATTTGATGACTCATTTCGGTAATAGACTCCAGAGCGACAACGATCTGTTGCAAAGCCGCAGAGGCATTTTGAGATTCTTCAACGGTGCTTTCACTGGTTTCCGCACAGACTTCCATGGTGCTAATGGCATTGCGCGAGCCTTGCTGAAGGTTATTAATCATCAGTTGGATCTCTTTGGTACTGTCTTGAGTTCGTCCTGCTAAGTTACGTACCTCATCGGCAACGACTGCAAAGCCTCGGCCTTGTTCACCCGCTCGTGCCGCTTCAATGGCTGCGTTCAGTGCCAGCAAGTTTGTTTGTTCTGCAATATCACCGATTACATCTAAGACTTTAACAATATTATTAACGTCGCTGTCTAAATCAGCGACTGCTTTGCTCGCGGTACCCAACTGGCTAGCTAAGCCTTGGATGTTATCTACGGTGTTGTGAATCAGTTGTTGAGTATGCTGGCTTTGTTTATCTGCCTCTTCAGTATTACGCGCTGTATCACTTGCCGAGTCAGCAACGTTGTTTGCCGAAGAGGCCATTTCAGTCATTGCTGTTGCAATCATGGCGGTCGATTGTTGCTGAGAATCGGTTAATTGAGCGATGGTCGCAGAACGGCTTTCTACGCTCGCTAGCTCATTACGAAGCGCATGCATAGATCCGTCTAGGTTGCTGACCAATTGCGCTAGTGACTGACTCATTTGCTGAACCGCTTCGTAGATACTTCCTGGAGCGGCCTTAGAAGCGAACGACGTTTGAATGGTACCATTGGCGACTTCTTGCACGGCTTTACGTACTTCTTGAGGTTCACCGCCTAATAGCGTGAGCATACGACGAATTGAGAACACCAATACGGCTAAAATAGCCCCCGCAATGATCAAACAGAGAACTAACTGCCATTGTGCCGTTGCCCAGAATCGAGCGTTGACCTCATTGAAACCTATCCCTGTGCCAACAACCCATCCCCATTTAGGGGTCTTTTGTGCAATAGAAAGTTTACTTTCAATGCTGCCATCGGCCTGTTTTTGCGTCCAAGTGTATTCAACGATCTGGCCTGTTTTACGACCTAAAACGTCTTGAATAAGTTGTCCGACACTATTGCCGTTACCATCTTTGAAATCATGGAAGCTGGTACCATGTAGCTGAGGGTCTAATGGTGTTGCTACAAACGTCATATTTTCATCGGCGACATAAACGTATTCATTATCTTTGTAGATATTGTTTCTCAATAGGCGAGTGGCAATGGCTTTGGCTTGCTGCTCTTCTAATGTGCCGTCAACGACCATTTTCTCCACTTCGCTTAGTATGCTGTAGGCACTTTTAAATAGCTCAGTAACTCGTTGCTTGTTATCAAAGTTGCTGGCAACACGCAGAGTCCATAACCCAGTAGCCGTTAAAGCGAGTAGAGCAATCAGGATAATTCCTGATAATAAATAAGCTTGTGTCTTTAGTTTCATATAATTGCTCACAAATTGATCATTCTGAAATTTAAAAGGGACAATTAGGTGTAGTTTATTTGTCTTGTCATCTTATTGTAGAACAGATTAAATATTTATCTGCTAGGGGATTGAATATATTTTGTACCTAAAAAAAAGTCACTAAAATTGATAACTCTGGTGTATTCAAATGTGGCAAGTGAGAACAAGTTAAAGATTTGGTTGCAGTAACCGGATAGCGTGGGTGAGGTATAGCGTGGAAATAGAAGTTGGCGCGCTAGAAATGAAAAAAGCCAAGTCTTTCGACTTGGCTTCTTAAAGTGGCTCCTCCTGCTGGGCTCGAACCAGCGACCTGCGGATTAACAGTCCGTCGCTCTACCAACTGAGCTAAGGAGGAACTATTCTGTTTGTGTCTTACTGCGTAAGTACACCAAAGAATGGTGCCTCGAGGCGGAATCGAACCACCGACACGAGGATTTTCAATCCTCTGCTCTACCGACTGAGCTATCGAGGCAAAAGAATGGTGCCGACTACCGGAATCGAACTGGTGACCTACTGATTACAAGTCAGTTGCTCTACCTACTGAGCTAAGTCGGCACACTGTATTCTTTATGCTTTTGTCCGTGTTGTCACTTTCGTTAAGACACCAACAAATCAAATTGTGGTGCCCGGAGGCGGAATCGAACCACCGACACGAGGATTTTCAATCCTCTGCTCTACCGACTGAGCTATCCGGGCGACGGAGCGCTATTAAACGGATTTTCGCTCTTGCCGTCAACTTGTTTTTAGAAAAAAATTCAAAAAAGTGGTTAAGTGCCGATTATTTAGCCGTTTTTAATGATTATGTTTTACCTGAGTTAAAATCCTTTTTGAATTTGGTAACTTTTTCTAAGTAACGACGTGCTTCGGCGTTAGGGTGCTTTTTCGTCAGCGCCCAATAAACCTGATTGGGTTGCAATGAGTTGAGGTCGTTCATCGCACGTTTGCGGTCATTACGGTTGAAAGTGTTCAATACACCACCAGTACCACCGTTGTAAGCTGAAATCATGCTGTACTCCAACGAAGTTGGATGGTTCACGTCTTTCAAGTAACGATTTTTCAGGATGTAGAAGTAGGCAGTCCCAGTATCAATATTGTTTTCTGGGTTAAACAAGTACTCGGGTGTCGGCTCTCCTGAGCGTTTTTTGACTAACTTAAATACGTCTCGCCCTGCTGTTTTTGGTACGACTTGCATTAAACCATAAGCGTTTGCCCAGCTTACGGCATAGGGGTTGAAGCTACTTTCTGTTTTGATGATGGCGTAAATTAGGTCTTCAGGTATGTCGTACTTGCGGGATGCTCGTTGAACGATGTCTGCATATTTGTAGCTACGAATTTCAAACTGTTCCGCTACCATCGGAATTTCGACGTAATAGGCTTTCTTAAAATCTACGTCTTTGACTTTCAGTTTGTTGGCGATCAGATAATCTGCGAATCGATTAGCACGCCATGACCACTGAATAGGCTTGTTATCTTGGTCAACAACTTGTTGATAAAGAAATGGTTGGCCTTCCAAAGTGATTTCTTTAGAGGAAAAAAGGTCGACGTTTGAGGGATCATCTGGTGTCAGCAAAGTCGTGATGATGGCATTTTTTAGATGTGCCTTAGGATCCGTAGGAGAGACGGTTTCGATAGTAATCAAGCCTTTATCGAAGTTTACTTCTGAACGACTAAGATAGTTATCTATGTATTTTACGTAGTTACTTTTGCCCGCAAATTTAATTTCGTTGCGTCCCCAACGCTTTTCGATGTTGCCCGAAAAGCTGTTGATCAGTGCATCAAGTGCCGCTGTGTCTTTTTCAAACTGACCGGGTAGCTGAGCGAGATTTTTGGCAAAACGGTTCGTCGGTTCATAGTTCACATCATACAGGTTTTCAACAAACTCTCGGCTGCAACCTGTTAATGACATCGCGAGAAAAAAATACGCTAACTTCTTCATATATCTCCTAAAAAAATGACATCACTGCTGGCAATGATGTCATTTTTCCGTATCTCAATTCAGGCTAGGGTTACTCGCTAGGCGGAGTGTAGCCTTCAATATGGACTTCTTTACCTTCAAACAGGAAGTTAACCATTTCAGTTTCGATTAACTTACGGTGTTCAGGATCCATCATATTGAGTTTTTTTTCATTGATCAGCATGGTCTGTTTGTGTTGCCACTGTGCCCAAGCTTCTTTAGAAATATTATCAAAAATACGCTTTCCTAGTTCACCCGGATAAAGCTGAAAATCAAGACCATCAGCTTCTTTTTGTAGTCGAGCACAAAATACAGTGCGGCTCATAACGACTCCTTAAAATATGATTAACTTTGAAGTTCAAAAGGCAAGCTTTCCAGTAATTGCTTAACTGGCGCGGCTAAACCGATCTCTTCAGGTTGCGATAAGTTATACCAAAGACCTTTGCTTCCTTCCATTACCACATTGGGTTGCTTTGATAGGTCTACCAAAATTGGTGTGATATCGAGATGATAATGGCTAAAGGTATGGCGGAATGCGATCAACTGAGTCTGGTCTTTGATTGTATTCTCAGTAACATTACGTATATCAAGCTGATGGACGATATTGTCATCTTCAGCTTCAGGAAAACAGAACAACCCACCCCAAATTCCAGATTGAGGGCGTTGTTCCAGCCACACATGATTGTTGTGGTGTAGCATGACAAACCACGTTTCTTTAAACGGTTTCTCTTTTTTAGGCTTCTTACCTGGATAGTCGAGTGGATTACCCTGTTTGTTGGCAAGGCAGAAAGACTCGATAGGGCAGAGGGTACATTTTGGCTTACTGCGTGTACAGACCATCGCCCCCATATCCATCATCGCTTGGTTGTATTTGTCGACATCAACTGAGGGGGTGTGTTGTTCTGCATATTGCCACAATTGATTCTCAACATTTTTCTGTCCCGGCCATCCTTCTACCGCAAAGCTCCGAGCTAAAGTTCGCTTAACATTGCCATCCAAAATAGCATGTGGTTGCTTGTAAACGGAAGAGAGTATGGCGGCAGCAGTGGAGCGTCCAATTCCAGGTAATGCGTTCATCTCTTCAATGTTTAGTGGGAACTCTCCACCATATTGCTCGGTAACGACTTTTGCTGCTTTATGGAGGTTTCGTGCTCTGGCGTAGTAACCAAGTCCTGTCCACAGGTGTAAGACTTCATCTTGTTCCGCATTCGCGAGATCTACTACGGTTGGAAAGCGTTGCAGAAAACGTTGGTAATAGGGGATCACAGTGGCAACTTGGGTCTGTTGCAACATGATTTCAGACAGCCAAACGCTATAGGCGCTTTTGTTTTGCTGCCAAGGTAGGCTCTTACGTCCATAGTTTTCATACCATTCGAGGATGGCGCTGGCGAAAGGGGTCACGACTTGCTCTGTTTATTTTGTTATCTAATCTTGCAAAATTGCACCATAGTTTATGGGTAAAGTACAACCGATAAACTGTGTGGAATTAGCTAAAAAACTTGCACCAGTGGCAATTCTTTGGATAATCACAATCCCTTTGAGTCGAGACCAATTTTTAGACAGGCAAAATCATGAGTGAAGTGACCACTAACGAGTACAACGAAGACGGTAAATTGATACGCAAAATTCGCAGCTTTGTTCGACGCGAAGGTCGTCTGACCAAGGGTCAAGAAAACGCGATGAATGAGTGTTGGCCAGCAATGGGTATAGATTACCAAAATGAACTTCTTGATTGGAAAGAGGTGTTTGGTAACGACAACCCTGTTGTTCTTGAAATTGGTTTTGGTATGGGGGCATCGCTGGTTGAAATGGCGAAAAATGCACCTGAGAAAAACTTTATCGGTATCGAAGTACATAGCCCAGGTGTTGGTGCTTGTTTGTCAGATGCGCGTGAAGCGGGTATCACTAACCTACGTGTTATGTGTCATGACGCGGTAGAAGTGTTTGCTAACATGATTCCAGATAGCAGCCTCGCCACTCTTCAACTGTTCTTCCCAGATCCGTGGCACAAAAAGCGTCACCACAAGCGCCGTATCGTTCAGCTAGATTTCGCTGAAATGGTTCGTCAAAAGCTGATTGAAGGCGAAGGTATTTTCCATATGGCAACTGACTGGGAAAACTACGCAGAGCATATGATTGAAGTGATGAACCAAGCGCCTGGTTTTGAAAACATCGCTCAAGATGGTGATTATATTCCACGTCCGGATGAGCGCCCGCTAACAAAATTTGAAGCACGTGGTCATCGCTTAGGCCATGGCGTTTGGGATATTAAGTACAAACGCGTAAAATAATTGTCCAACGTTATTGGCTGGTTAAGACGGCCAATCGCGCTGACGTGAAGAGATTTAAAAAGCCAACATTGATGTGTTGGCTTTTTTGACCCTATAAGAAAATAATAATAACTAATTGATTTTAAAGGTTACTGATGAAACCGACACAAGAAATCTTAATAGAAATCCTCGCTGAGGTTCGCCCTCTTATTGGGCAAGGTAAAGTCGCTGATTATATTCCCGCATTGGCGAAAGTGCCTGCGTCTAAGCTAGGTATTGCTGTATTTACCAATCAAGGTGAAGTGATTAAAGCGGGGGATGCCGATGAGGCATTCTCAATTCAATCCATCTCTAAAGCGCTGAGTTTAACCTTGGCAATGTGCTTATATAAGCCAGAGGAAATTTGGGCAAGAGTCGGTAAAGAGCCTTCAGGTCAGGCATTTAACTCGCTGATTCAGTTGGAAATGGAACAGGGTATTCCACGTAACCCCTTTATCAATGCGGGCGCAATTGTTGTCGCGGATTTGCTGAATAGCCGTCTCTCTGCACCTCGCCAGCGTTTGCTTGAGTTTGTTCGTCAGTTATCAGGCGATACACTTATCTGTTATGACAAGGTGGTAGCCGCCTCTGAGATGATGCACAGTGACCGTAATGCGGCTATCGCTTATCTCATGCGTTCTTTTGGTAATTTTGAGAACGATGTTATTCCGGTGCTCAATAACTACTTCCACGCCTGTGCACTCAAGATGAGCTGTGTCGATCTGGCCAAAACCTTCAGCTACCTAGCGAATAAGGGCTCATCAGTTCAAACTGGCAAACCAGTGATTACGCCAACTCAAACTAAGCAGTTGAATGCCTTGTTGGCTACCTGTGGTTTGTATGATGGTGCGGGTGAGTTTGCCTACCGAGTCGGTATGCCGGGTAAGTCTGGTGTAGGAGGCGGTATTATGGCAGTTGTGCCAGGAGAAATGACCATTGCAGTTTGGTCGCCTGAGCTAGATCCGTCTGGCAACTCGTTAGCAGGTACCAAAGCGCTGGAACTATTAGCAGAGCGTATTGGGCGATCGATATTTTAGAACGGACTCCGTCCTTCGAGATGCTAGAACGCTTTGCTCCGAGAATCGAGTTCGGGCTGCGCCCTTCAAGAGGAGCTTGTGGTGAGCGAGTCGAAAGTTGCAGGCTGTGCTGGCTAAGATTTAATTTTAATTGTCTGATTTTTAAAGGAAAGGGTTGGTGCTGTGTGCCAACCCTTCAAAATTTTGTCGCTTCTCGCTTCTCGCTTCTCGCTTCTCGCTTCTCGCTTCTCGCTTCTCGCTACTCGCTTACTCTTCCGCCATAAACGCTTCAAGTAAGTCATTCAAAAATAACTTTCCTTTCTCCGTTATCTGCCAGTGAGTGCTTGTCTCTGTGAGATAGCCTAGTCCAATCGCCCAGTTAATCGTCTCATCAATCGCCTCGAAACCAAGCCCTGTGGTGTCGAGAAAATCCTGTTTCGGACATGCTTCGATTAGGCGGAATCGATTCATAAAGAATTCGAAGGGGCGATCTTGTTCACAGACCTCCGTTTCGTCACTCAAGTAAGGTTTGACCATATTGTCATACGCCGCTAGATAGCCTCGCGGATGTTTGACTTTTGTGGTTCTAATAATGCGACCATCACTAAAGCTTATCTTTCCGTGAGAGCCACAACCAATACCAAGATAATCACCAAAACGCCAATAGTTGAGGTTATGCTGGCATTGATAACCAGGTTTACTGTAGCCGGAAATCTCGTACTGAACGTAGCCTGCTTCGGCTAACTTTTGATGTCCCAACTCAAAAATATCCCACAAGTCATCGTCATCGGGCAAGGTAGGCTGCTTGTAGTAGAACATGGTGTTAGGTTCTATGGTTAGCTGGTACCAAGATAAATGAGGAGGATCGAGTTCGATCGCTTTATCGAGATCGGCCAGAGCTTGATTGACAGACTGATCCGGTAATCCGTGCATGAGATCGAGGTTAAAGCTACTAAGACCGATTTGATGCGCCAGCTTAGCGGCATTGACCGCTTCATCCTTCCCATGAATTCGACCTAGCTTCTCAAGTTTTTGCTGCTCGAAGCTTTGCACACCGATGGAGATACGTGTTACTCCCGCTTTTCTATAGCCAGCAAAACGCTCCGCCTCAATCGTGCCAGGGTTGGCTTCCATGGTGATTTCTATGTCCGGTTTGAAAGGGATACGAGCTTCAATTCCTGATAGAAGTGCAGCAATACCTTGTGCCGATATCAGACTAGGAGTACCGCCACCGATAAAGATCGAGTGTAGCGGTCGCGGGTTATCATTGATCTGGTAACGCTCAATATCTGTGTCTAAATCTTGTAGCAGTGCTGCGATGTATTCATTTTCTGGGATCTCAGCCTTTAGAGCGTGAGAGTTAAAATCACAGTACGGGCACTTTTGTACACACCAGGGGATGTGTACATAAAGACTTAGTGCTGGTGGGATAAGTTTGCTCATTGTCTATCGTTGACTGAGTAGTGATTAAAGCGGTTGTTCAGATAGAGTCGCGAACAACTGTTTGAGCGCTTTTCCGCGATGTGAAAGCTGTTTTTTACGTGCAGGTTCTAACTCAGCAGAAGCGCAGTTGTCTTCTGGTACGAAAAAGATCGGGTCATAACCGAAGCCATTTTCGCCGCGAGCTTCAGTGAGAATTCGTCCCTCCCACTTGCCGTGACAAACGATAGGAGTTGGATCGTTTGCATGGCGCATTAACACGAGCACACAATGGAAACGAGCACTGCGCTGTTCTTCTGGCACCTCTTTCATTGCGTCGAGCAGCTTCTCAAGGTTTTGTTGGTCACTTGCACCTTCGCCAGCATAGCGAGCGGAGTAGATACCAGGGGCACCTTTGAGGGCGTCTACTTCTAAACCTGAATCATCAGCAATGGCAGCAAGACCGGTTTCTTTTGCCGCGTGGCGTGCCTTGATGATCGCATTCTCGATAAATGTGGTGCCAGTTTCAGCAACTTCAGAAACGTTGAATTCGCTTTGGGCTAACACTTCAAAACCAAAATCAGACAGTAGGTCTGCCATTTCGCGAACCTTACCTTGATTACCTGTCGCTAATACAATCTTGCTCATTGGATTCTGTCTCTTTGATGAACGAGAGTCATGCCGTTTGGCCATTACTCTTCTACGTAAAATTTCTGGGTGAACTTTAATCTTCCTGTGCCCTTAATGCCAGCATTAACATCCAAATCGAATGTCAGTTGTTCCTCTTGTGAAATAGGAAACTCCGCTAAGTAGTAAATAGCGTCGCCTTCCTGCACTTCGCGAAAGTTGAGCTGGCGAGTCTGGCCTAACAGGTTTTTGCTGGTACCGGTGATTTGAGCGGTAATGGCGGGTTTTCCTGCTTGCGAATTGTCTAACACACTGATGTTAAGGATCGCAGAATAGGCGTTACGTTTGAGCTTGTAATTCCTGGCAACCTGCGCCGTTAAAAAAGTAGAGTTGAAGGCAGAGTAGTGTACCTCAACATCTTTGATGGTTTTGAACTGACCTGCCCAGCTTGGTACAGCAAACAAGCTGATGAGTGCGAGTGTGATCCATTTCTTCATTGGGCTTCCTTCTTAAATTCGTTTCATTGACGAGTGATAAATAAAAAGCCATCAGATGATGGCTTGTACCTCATTGGGTATTTGTATTGGAGAACTGACCCTGACTTGTTTATGTCGGCCAAGTTCGCCTTTTTCTATGGTGATGAGTCCTTTGGCTACCTTGAACTGCTTTGCAAGGTACTTGCTCAGGTGAGCATTGGCTTTCCCATCCACCGGAGGTGCGGTTATTGCTACCTTGATCTCTTCACCATGTTGCCCAACGATCTTGTCTCTGCTTGCCTTGGGTTGGATGTAAAGGCGAAGAATCAGATCCTCGCCGTCAAACCAAGCTGCTTGTGACATTATAGCTGATACCAGATTGGGCCAATAAGGTCGCCCATCAGAAAGTTAGCGAATTGTAGAGCAATAAAAAGTACTAACACACTCAAGTCAAAACCACCCATCGCTGGGATAACGCGACGGATAGGTGCGAGCATAGGTTCAGTAAGCTGATGGAACACGTATTCGATAGGACTGCGACCTTGACTCACCCAACTTAGGATAGCGCGGATTAATAGCACCCAGAAAAGTAGGCCACCCGCTGCTTTAATCAGTGACAATAGACCTAGGAATAGGAAGTCTGCACTGAAGGATACTGAGCCATTCGAAGCGATCAGAACCAGTGCGACGAATTTCAATACGCACAGTAGGTAGGCGAACAGAATTGTTGCTAAGTCTAGGCTGCCCGCAGATGGGATCATTCGACGTAGTGGAGCAATAACAGGCTGAGTTGCTTTTACAATGAATTGTGAAAACGGGTTGTAGAAGTCTGCGCGGGCAGCTTGCAACCAGATACGTAAGATCACCACCATGATGTAGAGATCAAACAGGGTGGAAATCAGAAAACTCATTGAATTCATAGGTGACCCTTATTTTCTAGAGCGTTGTGCTCTGGTAATTAAAACAGTTTTTCCATCTCTTCAGCGCGAGCAACGGCCGCCTGCATAGCTTTCGCTACTATATCTGAAAGTTGATGCTGATTGAATGTTCTTAGGGCTTCAGCCGTTGTGCCCCCTTTGGATGTCACGTTTTCACGTAGAATGGACAGTTCTGTGTCTGGGTTTTCAACGACCATGCTTGCCGCACCGAGCGCTGATTGTTGCACGAGCAGACGAGCTGTCTCTTTATCAAAACCTTGAGCGATGGCTTCTGCCTGCATGGCTTCCATAAACAAGAAAAAGTATGCAGGCGCACTTCCAGCAGCAGCAATGACGTTATTGATGCCAGATTCTTGCTCAACCCAACACACTTTGCCTACCGCTTGCATTAACTCAGCAGCAAAAGCTTTGTCTAGCGCTGTTACGTGTTCAGGAGCAAACAGGCCACTCATTCCTAGTCCCAATTGTGATGGTGTATTGGGCATGACACGAACGATATTCAATGGACAACCGAGCATTTCGTTTAGACGTGAACACTGGATACCAGCCGCAATTGAAATCACCAACTTTCCTGAGAAGTCGATGCTTTGCAGTGGGCGGCAAACCTCTTCCATCATCTGAGGTTTAACCGACAGTACAATGACCTCTGCTTGTTGTGCCGCTGAGAAATTGTCGCTGGTGGTCTGGATACCATAACTTTGCTCTAATGGTAAGCGACGTGTCTCAGATGGGGCTGTTGCTGTGATAAGTTCTGCTGGGTAACCATCTGCGATTAAGCCAGACACAATGGCTTTAACCATATTGCCTGCGCCGATAAAGGCAATCTTCTTGTGTTCCATTAGTCTTTGTATCCTTTCAACAATTTATGCTTTGTTACTGTAATCGCGAGCACCAAAGATAGCGGTACCGATACGAACCATGGTGCTACCTGCTTCGATAGCGGCTTCCATATCACCACTCATGCCCATCGACAAGGTATCGATGTTTTGATCAGGAAAATGATGCGCGAGTTTCTCTTTGAGCGTTGCTAATTGAGTAAATGCCGCCAGTTGTGACTCATAGTCTGAAACATTAGCAGGGATTGACATCAATCCTCTTAAAGTGAGGTTCGGAAGCTGAGAAATCAACTCAGCAAGAGCAAAGATTTCATCGTCGTCAATGCCGGACTTTGATGCTTCGCCACTGGTATTTACTTGAATCAGAACCTGAATCGGCTCGAGGCCTTCTGGACGCTGATCGTTGAGACGTTGAGCTATCTTAGTTCTATCGACGGTATGTACCCAGTCAAAGCTTTCTGCAACATGGCGCGACTTATTGGACTGTATTGGGCCAATAAAGTGCCATTCTAAGTTCAGTTCAGGGTGATGATGAGTGAAGTGGGCGACTTTATTTGCCCCTTCTTGGACGTAGTTCTCTCCAAATGCGACTTGCCCAGCTTGAGCAGCTTCAAGGATAGCTTCGACAGGCTTAGTCTTGCTGACGGCGAGAAGTTGCACTGAGTCCCGACCGCGTCCACACTTTTGTTGTGCGACCTCAATCTGTGAGGTGATCTGTTCAATATTTTGTTGAATACTAGTCATAGCAGATTTTACTTAAGGATTTTAAATGGATATCGCTGAATTACTGGATTTTAGTGTAAAGCATAATGCTTCAGATCTACATCTTTCTGCTGGAGTATCTCCAATGGTAAGGATAGATGGTGAAGTAAGAAAGCTTGGCGTACCAGCTTTTAATCATGCGGATGTGCATCGATTGATATTTGATGTGATGAACGACGCTCAAAGAAGCGAGTTTGAAGAGCGACTCGAAGTCGACTTTTCGTTCGAGTTACCTGACGTTGGGCGATTTCGTGTCAATGCGTTCAATCAGGCTCGAGGCTGTGCAGCGGTGTTCCGTACCATCCCTATGACGATTCCGACCTTAGAACAGTTAGACACTCCGCCCATCTTTGAAAAAATTGCCAATATGGAAAAAGGGTTGGTATTGGTGACTGGGCCAACGGGCTCTGGAAAATCGACCACGCTCGCAGCGATGGTGGACTACATTAACCGTCACCACAACAAGCATATCCTCACGATTGAAGACCCGATTGAATTTGTTCACAGCAACAACAAATGCTTAGTCAATCAGCGTGAAGTCCACCGTGACACACACAATTTTAGTAACGCTTTACGCAGTGCTTTACGCGAAGACCCAGATGTTATTCTGGTCGGGGAGTTACGAGATAAAGAGACGATCAGTTTAGCGCTAACTGCGGCCGAAACCGGTCATTTGGTGTTTGGGACTCTGCACACTAGCTCGGCGGCAAAAACCATTGACCGCATTATTGATGTATTCCCTGGTAGCGATAAAGAAATGGTGCGCTCAATGCTCTCTGAATCATTGCGAGCGGTTATTGCACAAAAACTGCTGAAACGTATTGGTGGCGGGCGTACAGCTTGCCATGAAATCATGATGGCGACACCTGCAATTCGCAACCTTATTCGTGAGGATAAAGTCGCACAGATGTTGTCTGTGATTCAAACCGGAGCTGCTCATGGCATGCAGACCATGGAGCAGAATGCCAAACAGTTGATAGCACAAGGCTTGGTTGAGCCAGATGAAGTTGCTAAGAAAATAGAACTTGAAACGTCTATGTTCTGATTGAGTGGAAACGGTATGGATATTGATGTTTTTTTAGAGCAGATGATCGATCAAAAGTCGTCAGATCTCTATATTACGGTTGGGGCTCCGGTTCTTTATCGTGTGGATGGTGAGCTGCGTCCCCAAGGTGATAAACTTTCACATGCGGTGGTGAGTTCCTTGCTTGAAAGTATGATGGATAGAGAGCGCCAGCATGAGTTTCATGCTAGTAAAGAGGCTAACTTTGCTATCGTCCGTCACTTTGGACGATTCCGTGTGTCGGCTTTCTATCAGCGAGAGCTGCCCGGCGCCGTTATTCGCCGGATTGAAACAAGGATTCCCACCTTTGAGGAACTCAAACTTCCTGAAGTATTGAGAGAACTGGCTACCGCTAAGAGGGGACTAGTTCTAGTCGTTGGGGCGACGGGGTCGGGTAAATCGACCACCATGGCGGCGATGACTGGCTATCGCAATATTCATCAGTCGGGGCATATTTTAACGGTTGAAGACCCGATTGAGTTTGTTCACGAGCATCAGCGCTGCATTGTGACTCAACGTGAAGTCGGTTTAGATACAGAAAGCTATGAAGTTGCATTGAAGAATTCGTTGCGTCAGGCTCCTGATATGATTCTGATTGGAGAAATACGTTCGCGTGAAACAATGGAATACGCAATGACATTTGCTGAGACAGGCCATCTCTGTATGGCGACTCTGCATGCCAATAACGCCAATCAGGCTCTTGAACGCATTTTACATTTGGTACCCAAAGAGCAAAAAGAACAATTCCTGTTCGATTTGTCGATGAATCTTCGTGGTGTGATTGGTCAGCAACTGATTCGAGATAAAAATGGTCAGGGTCGTCATGGTGTCTTTGAAGTGTTGCTCAATAGTCCAAGAGTTTCTGATCTTATTCGACGTGGCGACTTGCATGAGTTAAAAGCAACAATGGCTAAGTCGAATGAGGTGGGGATGCAAACCTTTGATCAGGCACTGTATAAGTTAGTAACCGAGAATCAAATTAGCGAGGAAGATGCACTTTATAGTGCAGATTCGGCCAATGATCTCAGAATCATGCTTAAAACGCAGCGTGGCAATGGTTCAAGTGGCAGTGCGTTGAGTAATGTTAAGATTGATATGGATTAGGGGCGAGAAGAACGCTTCTCGCTACCCGTATTGCGCCTCAAACCAGCTTTCAAGAATGACGACCGCTGACTGGCAGTCGACATTCCCTTTGCTTAGTGCTTTGTAGCCACCCATTTCGAACAAGTCTGCGCGTGCTTCCATGGTTGATAAGCGTTCGTCATGCAGTTCGACGGCTAAGCCAAAACGACCATGTAGGCGGTTAGCAAACTTCTTCGCTCTTGGCGTAATGGTTTCAAGATCTTTGCCATGCAGGTCGGTAGGCAAACCCACCACTAGTAGATCCGGTTGCCACTCTTTGATTTGCTTTTCGATGTCATCCCAATTTGGGATTCCATCATTAGCTTTAAAAGCTTTCAACGGAGAAGCGGTACCCGTAATTTCCTGTCCTATCGCACTACCAATACTTTTAGTGCCAAAGTCAAATGCCATAATTGTTCTAGACATGTTTCTCTTCGTTATTGTTGTTACGCGTGGCCAATATCACTAGAAAGTTGGGCGACATCAATACCAAGCATCTGTACTGCCTTTTGCCAGCGTTCATTGATTGGAGTATCGAACATCACATTGGGATCCGCCTCAACCGTTAACCATGAGTTCTCTGACAGCTCTATCTCTAGCTGACCAGCTTCCCAGCCAGAATAGCCTAATGCGACGAGATAATGGTGAGGTTCAGCTTCTGTCCCGAGTACACCAAGAATATCACGAGATGTAGTGACGGAGATTTTATCCGTCATCTTGATGCTGGATTCATATTCGTCTTTAGGCTGGTGGAGTATAAAACCACGATCTTCCGAGACTGGGCCACCGTTGAGTACAGGCTTGTCTAAGCTGTCGGTTAAGAGTTTCGGATGAATTGACTCGACATCGACTTTCTCTAACATTTTGCCGATGGTGATGTCGATAGGAGCATTAATCATTAAACCCATCGCCCCATCTTCGTTGTGTTCGCAAACGTAAATCACGCTGCGCTGGAAGTAGGGATCTTTCATGCCCGGCATTGCCACTAAAAAATGGTTGGTTAAATTCATAAACACTCCCACTTAAATATGGGCAACCCTATAGGTTGCCCTAACAGTTTAGGCGTTTAGTCGACGTTCAATGGCGTCCATGAGTTTGCCAGTGATCGACACATCAAATGCCGCTTCGATTTCACGAATACAAGTTGGGCTAGTTACGTTTATCTCTGTTAGCTTGTCACCGATGACGTCTAAGCCAACAAATATCAGCCCTTTTTCTTTAAGTGTAGGCGCTACAGCTTCAGCTATCTTTTTATCTGTCTCACTAAGTGGTCTCGCTTCACCTGTTCCGCCCGCTGCCAAGTTGCCACGTGTTTCACCTTTCGCAGGAATACGTGCCAAACAATAAGGCATTGGCTCGCCATCTACGACTAGGATGCGCTTGTCACCGTTGCTGATATCAGGAACGAATGTTTGTGCCATTGCGTAGTTTTGACCGTGGTTGGTCAAGGTTTCAATGATGACGGATACGTTTGGATCATTCTCTTTGACGCGGAAGATAGACGCGCCACCCATGCCGTCTAGAGGTTTTAAGATCACGTCGCCATGCTGTTCACGGAACGCTTTAATTCTTTCTGCTTTTCGAGTCACTATTGTGGTTGGAGTAAGTTCTGGGAACCATGCAGTGAACAGTTTTTCGTTACAATCACGCAGGCTTTGTGGCTTGTTTACGATCAGGGTGCCTTGCTCTTCTGCACGCTCTAAAATATAGGTTGCGTAGATGTACTCAGTGTCAAATGGAGGATCTTTACGCATGAGAACGACATCGAGCTCGGATAACTCGATGGTTTGCTCAGATTTAAACTCGTACCAACCTGTTGGATCTTCTTTAAGTTCTACGATCTTGGTATCTGCGATCGCAACACCTTGTTCAAGGTGAAGATCGTTCATTTCCATGTAATGGATCTGATAGCCGCGGCGCTGCGCTTCAAGCATCATGGCAAAGCTAGAGTCTTTTTTGATGTTAATGGACGAAATAGGGTCCATCACAATACCTAATTTGATCATTGTCTTTCTCCGTTTAACCAAGATCGCCGAAACGAACTTGCAAGGCTGTAATTGCCGTAAGGGCTGCTGTCTCAGTACGTAAAACACGTGGGCCGAGCAGCGTCTCTTCGAAATTGTACTTTTCCGTCATGCCGATTTCTTCAGCGGATAAACCACCTTCAGGACCAATCAGTAGACGCACTTTTTCTACAGGCGTAGGTAAAGTATTAATCGAGTACTTGGCGCGTGGATGTAGGTTGAGTTTTAAGCCGTCATACTCTTCACCACACCATTCCTCAAGCTGCATGACAGGGCGAATCTCTGGTACTGTATTTCGACCACATTGCTCACACGCACTGATTGCTATTTTTTGCCATTGAGCGAGTTTCTTCTCAAAGCGTTTTTGATCGAGTTTCACGCCACAGCGCTCAGATATTAGGGGAGTAATGGTGTTCACACCTAGCTCAACAGACTTTTGAATGGTGAACTCCATCTTATCACCACGAGAGATGACTTGACCTAAGTGGAGATCTAATGGTGATTCACTGCTACGCTCAATACGTTCAGTGACGTCTACTTCCACGGATTTTTTGCTCACATCACTGATGAGTGCCGGAAACTCTGCGCCACTCCCGTCAAACAGCAACACTTGCTGACCTTCCTTCATTCTCAGCACTCGACCGATATGACCAGCTGCTTCTTCACTTAGTAACAAACGTCCAAGCTGAGTTATGGTTTGTGGGTGATAAATTCGTGGGATTCGCATTGTATTTCGACTTCCGGCAACAGATTTTGAGTTAACTTCTAACATGGATGCTTTGCATTGAAAAAACAAGGGGCAAGCAGAGTTTCCAGTGCTTTACTGAAAACTCTAAAGGTATTTAACGCGCTTGGCAGGCTTCGTAAACAAACGGATTGTGATTGCCTTGAATTTTGTCGATGCGTCTATCTCGTTCACACTCCCACTTGTCTACTGGAAACTGCTTATTCCAAGCATTCATAAGATTACGTTGCTGCTTGGACAAATTGAATCCATATTCTTGGCTCATATAGAGATAGGTTCTTGCGATGGCGCCTTTGGCACGATCTGGGGGCATTGCTTTACGTTCCTTGAAATTGACCTGCATTTCACATTGGCCATAGGTGACTCCATCGATACCATTCCACTGGCTGAAATTGAAATTGGATCGATCACCGTTCACCTCTCCTATGGCTGGCGTAAGGTTGTGGAGGTCAGCTTCCATCTGACGAAACTGTTTGTCATTCTTGGAACAATTTTTCCTTCCGCCGTTTTGCCAACATTGGAGTTGGTGACCAAATTGCCAGGCAGGCACAACATGCTCCCATTCGATACGTGAGGCACGTTGTTGCTGTTTGCGAACTTTGTAGCCACACGACTCTAAGTCAGGGATGCCTTTCTTTCCCTTCCAATCAATGTTACACCCGCAGTAGAAACTCGTTGGGTGATCGGAGTAAATTTTAACGGCTTCTTTCTTTGCTTGGCTGAACGAAGCGGGCGGAGCAGCTTGAGATAGGGGGCTTAAAATCATTGCCGCAAGAGCGATGAGCAGATGTTTTTGCATGATAGTTAAGTGTTAGAAAAGCATTAGAAACTGGAGTCTAACACGCAACTCTGCATTAAATAATTGATAAATTTCGAATTTAGAAAAGTTGTTTGCCCGTGTAGGCAAGCGTTTGATGGCACTGCTGACAGCGATAGCTTGCTTGTTGTCTCAAAACCTTATTGTGACGACGAATCGTTAACGGGTACAAGGAGCACTGACAGCGATATTCGAACGTTTTTCCTTGAACCGAGATAGTTTCGAAACGGTGTGTTGTCCGAGCGGGTATTTTAAACACAGACTCCATGACTGCTTGCCACTCTTTTCCATGAGGACGGACTCGCCCATACACTTGATAGGTGACTAAGTGGGCAACTTCATGGGGAATGACTTCTGCAAAGAAGGCGTGTTTGTTCTCTCTAAAAAGGACTGGATTGAGGCGAATTTCATTGAGTTGTAGAAATGCTTTACCGGCAGCTTTTCCTCTGAGTTTAAAGTTAAGGCTGGGGATGGAGAAACGACGCTCAAAGGCTTGTTGTGCTGTATCTATGCATTCCGCAATCACCTTGTTTGCTCGATATTCTAATTCTATGTCCAAGCCACACTCCCAAAAAAATCGCCCCATAAACAGGGGCGAATGATATACCGGAACAGCATGAAGTGCGACCTAAGGGTGATGTTTCTTTTTGATCGTTTCATGGTAGGCATGCCAAGTACCATAACCAAGAATTGGCATGGTAAAGAGCATTCCAATACCGTAAGTGGCAAAACCAACCAAAATACCGCCACAGATCAGTGCGGCCCAGACGATCATCGCGGGAATGTTCGATTTGACGGCATTAAAGCTAGTGAACACAGCAGTCATCATATCGACTCGGCGTTCCATCATTAGTGGAATAGAAAACGCTGAAATACTAAAGACGATACTCGCTAGAACAAAACCGACCAAAGAGCCTATAACGAGAAATGGCATAAACTCACTTAAAGGCGCACCCTGAACCGATGGGTAAAGAGCATGAAGCAGTGCTGCGATACGCATCCAGAAAATCATACAAACCGCGAGTAACACTGCAAAGGCCCATTGTGAACTTGAGTTACGTCCAATGGCTTTCATTGAGTGCATCAAACTGGCGCTATGGCCTCTCTCTCTTTCCCAGCTAGCATCATACAATCCAAGCGCAAGGAATGGACCAATTAACATATAGACGACTAAGCTCGGCATGACGACAAGGTGAGTTCCTTGCCATTGCACAAGTAATACAATACCGATGGCGGCAGCCATAAAGCATAAGCCATAAAAGGCACTAATAAGCGGCATTCGGACGAAGTCATGTAGACCGAGTGCGAGCCAGTGGAATGGGGCAGATATGCTTACCTGATTGCAAGGGATTGTGCGAGCATATTCCGCATCTGAGACTTCCTTTCGTTTATCGTTGAAGTCCTGTGGATTCACCGTACGAGGCATACATCCTCCTTGATCGATTCTCTACGTTGACTAAATTCGTTGGCAAATTTAGCGTTTGATACTCGATGCCCGGCTTGCCGACGTCTGTGATGTAAGCGGCGCATCAGTCTATGTTAACCATCAGTACAATACTGAATTCGAGGTGTTAACATATTTTTAACTATTGACCCCATGACAAAAAAATACAACGTTGAGAAGCGATTTTTATTGGTAATAAAAAAGGCCTCTGGTTGTCCAGAGGCCTCGATGTATCAGCTAAGTGATTGTCACTAAATTACTTTAATCCAGCGAACTCACGTAGAATTGCTGCTTTGTCAGTCGCTTCCCAAGGGAACTCTTCACGACCGAAGTGACCGTATGCCGCCGTCTTCTTATAGATTGGTTGAAGTAGGTTAAGCATTTCTTGTAGACCGTATGGGCGTAGGTCGAAGTGCTGACGAACTGCTTCAATGATGATTTCTTGAGAAACTTTTTCAGTACCAAAAGTTTCAACCATGATAGACGTTGGATCTGCAACACCAATCGCGTAAGACAATTGGATTTCACAACGATCAGCAAGACCTGCCGCTACGATGTTTTTCGCAACATAACGAGCTGCGTAAGCCGCAGAACGGTCTACTTTTGATGGATCTTTACCAGAGAATGCACCACCACCGTGACGCGCTGCGCCGCCGTATGTATCAACGATGATCTTACGACCAGTCAGACCACAGTCACCCATAGGACCACCGATAACAAAACGACCTGTTGGGTTGATGAAGAACTTGGTCTCTTTGTTGATCCACTCTGTAGGTAGTACTGGCTTGATGATCTCTTCCATTACTGCTTCACGTAGGTCTGGAGTTGAGATTGTGTCACAGTGCTGAGTAGAAAGAACAACCGCATCGATACCAACGATTTTGCCTTCATCGTACTGGAAAGTAACCTGAGATTTCGCATCTGGGCGCAACCAAGGTAGAGTACCGTTCTTACGTACTTCAGCTTGTTTTTGCACAAGACGGTGAGAGTAAGTAATTGGTGCTGGCATTAGGATTTCAGTTTCGTTAGTTGCGTAACCGAACATAATACCTTGGTCACCCGCACCTTGCTCTTTAGGATCTGCTTTATCAACACCTTGGTTGATATCTGGTGACTGTTTACCGATCGTATTTAGAACTGCACAAGAGTTAGCATCAAAGCCCATGTCTGAGTGAACGTAGCCGATTTCACGAACAGTTTGGCGAGTGAGCTCTTCGATATCTACCCATGCAGATGTCGTGATTTCACCACCAACCATTACCATGCCGGTTTTTACATAAGTTTCACACGCAACACGTGCTTTTGGATCTTGTTCTAGAATCGCATCAAGGACTGCATCAGAAATCTGGTCTGCAATTTTATCTGGATGGCCTTCTGATACTGACTCAGAAGTGAACAGGTGCTTAGCCATGTGAGCTCCATTTCTATTATTAATTGAGCAGAAGGGAAGTCTTCTACAAAAAATTATTAGTACAAACTGTAGGTGTTTCTACATCTAGACGTCTATTTTAGTTTTGACCGTTCGAATTACAAGCTCTTTTTTTCTTAGAAGCAAAACTAAACGTTTGCGTTGCTAATATGAAGATTGCGTGCTTCCTCTATGAAGTTAGACCAAAAGATAGAATATTTGTGAATAAACTGGCTGGAAAACGTTTGCAGAGCTAACAGTGCTTTGAGAGAATTGTCGCCCACTTACATTTATGATTCGCTTAATGCACTCAGGAGCTGACATGTCTTCTCGTCAACATCTCGCTAACGCAATCCGCGCTCTAAGCATGGATGGTGTACAACAAGCTAACTCTGGCCACCCAGGCGCACCTATGGGTATGGCTGATATCGCTGAAGTTCTTTGGCGTTCACACCTAAATCACAACCCAGCTAACCCAGAATGGGCAGATCGCGACCGTTTTGTACTTTCTAACGGCCACGGCTCTATGCTGATTTACTCGCTGCTACACCTTTCTGGTTACGAGCTGTCTATCGACGATCTGAAGAACTTCCGTCAGCTACATTCAAAAACTCCGGGCCACCCAGAGTACGGTTATGCGCCTGGTGTTGAAACAACAACGGGTCCTCTAGGTCAAGGTATCACTAATGCGGTTGGTATGGCGCTGGCTGAGAAAACGCTTGCTGCACAATTCAACAAACAAGGCCACGACATCGTTGATCACTTCACTTATGCATTTATGGGTGATGGCTGTCTGATGGAGGGTATCTCACACGAAGCATGTTCTCTCGCGGGCACGTTAGGTCTTGGCAAGCTAATCGCTTTCTGGGATGACAATGGTATCTCTATCGATGGTCACGTTGAAGGTTGGTTCTCTGACGATACACCTAAGCGTTTTGAAGCGTACGGCTGGCATGTAATCCCAGCAGTTGACGGTCACGATCCTGAAGCGATCAATGCGGCCATCATTGCAGCAAAAGCTGACCCTCGCCCTACGCTAATCTGTACTAAAACTATCATCGGTTTTGGTTCACCTAACAAGTCTGGTTCACACGACTGTCACGGCGCACCACTAGGCGCTGAAGAAATTGCCGCGACTCGTAAGCAACTTGGTTGGGAGCACGGTCCGTTCGAAATCCCTGCGGATGTCTATGCTCAGTGGGATGCTAAAGCGGCAGGCGCAGAAAAAGAAGCTGCGTGGAATGCTAAGTTTGACGCGTACGCAGCAGCTTACCCTGCGGAAGCCGCAGAGCTTAAGCGTCGTCTAAACGGTGAACTGCCAGCAGAGTGGGAAGAGAAAGCCAACGCGATCATCGCTGATCTACAAGCTAACCCAGCCAAC
>NZ_JBNJOJ010000049.1:0-23490 GCF_050113655.1 Vibrio sp. TRT 29B02 | reverse complement strand
AAGCCTAAGCTTCTAATTGGATTATCATCAACGAGTGCCCACACAGATTGATAGGTCTATATTTTTAAAGAGCTTTTTCTAGCCAGTTTAGCGTTTATCGCCTCACTGCTAGGGGTGCGTATCTTACGCTTCCCATTTTTAGAGTCAAGAGTTTTTTTAACTTCTTTTTTCTCTTTCCAACTCGGTGCGTGACTTTCGTCTCATTCCGTGTCGATGGAGCGGCATTATAGGGAGCTCTGAGAGGATGACAAGTGTTTTTTTGAAATTAATTTCCGTTTGGTCAAAAAGAAATCAAACCGCTGAAAATAGAATAAAATTTCAACATTTGAGTCAGGTCACATCAATAGGTTGGAAAAACTACAACCATATACGTAAGATCCCTGTGTCTATTTTGTTAACGGTAGACCTAATTTTTCTCAAACCTAAAAGTTGTATTCCAATATGAGTTCAAACAAATCGACCTTAATGATTGTCGCCTTAGCTGTTTTGGGTGGGATCATCTTTTCGCAGGTAGCTATTCCCCCTGCTTTGAGCTTTGTTCTAGGTGTTTTTGCTTCCGCTTTTATTCTTAAACTTTCGAACACCAACATCGAACAAGATCAATTGAATGACCCTTCAACTAAAACACTCTATGTCGGGAACTTGCCATATAAGGCAAATGAATCCCATGTAAAGGACCTGTTCGCCAAGCATGGTGAAGTTTTTGCGGTTCGTCTAATGAAGGATAAACGCACTGGTAAAAGAAGAGGGTTTGGCTTTGTCGTAATGGCTGCGACAGATGCACAGCCCGCTATAGATGCACTTAATGAGAAGGACTATATGCAACGAACTCTAAAAGTACGTGTTGCTAATGACCCTAAATCTCAATCGGATAGTACTGAACTGGACTAAAGCCCATTAAGTATAATGCCTGATTCAAGGCTCCTTCTTCCCAAGGGGGAGCGCTTGAATAGATTTCTCTCTTTCCTTTCCTTTCGCTATTCGCTTCAAAGACCAATAAGTCTTTCACCCTTCTCGCAATCGCTTCTCCTGAATCAACCAGTAATACATGGTCTGTTAACACCGCCTGTATTTCTTCTCTGATCAGTGGGAAATGTGTGCAGCCCAGTACCGCAACGTCGATCTTACTCGCCATCGGTGAGAGTATTTCTTTTAACTCACCGAGATCAACGCTTTTGCCTCGTAGTTTTTCTTCTGCGATATCCACCAGCCGAGTTGAACCTAGTAATTCCACTGGTTTGCTTTGCGAAAAGTCTCGAATGAGGTCATGGGTGTATTCGCGTGTAATAGTTGCGGGAGTCGCAATAAGACCCACCGCTTTATTGGCAAGGTTGGATGCGGGTTTGATTGCTGGAACGACGCCGACAACAGGAATCGATAATTTGGCTCTTAGCGTTGGTAAAACGATCGTGCTGGCCGTGTTGCACGCGATGACCACTAAATCGATTTGATGCTCTGCAACCAAGGAAGAGACGATGATATCAACGCGGGCAATCAATGTATTGTGGTCAAGTTCGCCATATGGGTATGCTTCGTTATCAAATATATAGAGGTAATCAAGTTGAGGAAGTTGAGCCTGTATTTCTTTGTATACAGATAAGCCGCCTACGCCAGAATCAAAGATCAGTATTTTCGCTGTTTGATGGTTCACTTGATTAACTCACTACATTTGGACTTGGCAATAATACTCTCTGCTAGGTATTTGGCAATCTCTTCGCGGTGTAACGCTGATAACAGAAACGCTCCCCCTCTTCTATATATGTAGTTTCAATATCAATTCTGCCCGAGTAGCTTCGGGTATCAGTAACCAAGGTGTGAAATTCACCATCTTCACCACAAGGATCTACACCATCAGGCAAACTGCGTATAAACGCTTCGCTGTACCATTTGCCACAATACTGGCTTGCGAGTCGGGAACTATCTGTCGTAACGACCAATGTTTGAATCTCTCTTGCAATGATTTCATCAGCAAGATCTCTACTACTCTGACCCAATAAAGGAAATACACACTCCCAACCGGCTGGTTCTATATAACTACGACGATAAGCTTCGATACCATTACAGAACATATCGCCAAAGGCGACTGCATCTATTGAGAGGTTACTATGTTTTAAGCCTCTGATAATGGTGTCTTGATAGATCTCGTTTGGTGGAAATGATTCGGGTAGTTCGATTTTAATTAGAGGTAGGTCCAACAGTTCGGCTTGCATATCTAGGACATAAAGGGGCGTTGCCTGAAAGGGGACTTCATCTTTGACATAGGTGGTATAAAGTCCAACGACATTGTACTGTTCGTTGTCCATCAATCTTTCAAGGGTCAGTGCCGAGTCTTTGCCACTTGACCAGCTAATAATGACGTTCTTTTGCATAGTGATTATCTATCTATAAGAAAAAACCGCCCGAAGGCGGTTTGAGATATTAAAACTGGTAAGAGCCAGTTAGCATAACTTTACGACCATCACCTGGGTAATACGCTCCCCAGTTGTTCGCATTTGCTGCATATTTTTCATCGAAGGCATTATCAACACGAAGTGTCGCTGACCATTCATTTTGAATGTAACTTACCGCCAGGTTACCTAACCAATATGCAGGCAGCTTATCTAAGCTATTTGATGTGTCACCATCTTTATAACGAGTGCCTGTGTAAACACCTTCGACAAAAACTTGCCACTCGTAACTGATATCGTATGTCGCAAATACTCGGCCAGTATTACGTGCGACCCAAGGTAGTTTTTTACCCTTGTTATCACCGCTTGAGAATTCAGCATCAATCAGGCTGTATTCCAAGCCTAGCTGTAGGTTTTCATGTACGTACAAGTCACCGCTGACACTGATGCCGTTTCGTTCAGATTCGTCAGCGTTAACATTCGCTCCAGAAAAGAATCCGCCAACCGGAGTCGGTGCACTGCTATCAAAAACAATTTCATCTTCTAGCTGGAGATTGAATACATCGACTTTAACGCTGTAATCAGCTTCATAAAGACCCCAACCTGCTTCCAAGGATTTACCTGTTTGCGGCTTCAGGCCTAAAACACCTGGTGAGGTATAAGCTTGCTCGTCTATCTTAGCAAACCTGAAGTTAGTCTCCCCGCGAACGTACACTCGCTGAGACGGAGTAATCTTGTAGTTCAGACCAAGCTCATAAGCATCCTGGGATTCAGATAGCTTCTCAGTGTTAGGGTAAATTGCTCCATCGTAGAGCTTATCTTCTACAGAGCTGTATCGAGCACCCGTTGTCAACGTTAGATCCGTGATTAAAGGATAGTTTAGCTGGCCGAACACGCTGTAACTGTTTTGCTCATTCGCTCTGTCAGTTGATGATGACTTGTATGAGTGATCACGATCTGCACCTTCAAGACCAAGTAGTACATTACCTTGACCAGATTGTGTAGAAAATTGGTTTTCTACGTTTACCGAACCAAACAATTGCTTACTTTTACTTGTTGTAGAGCTTCCCCAAGCCAAGCCAGATCCTGAAGTGTTATCGTAAATGACATCTGTACCAAGGATCCATGCGTCACTTAGATTACGTTTATAACCCGCACGAAGTGCTTTAGTGATTTCATGAGAGTAATCAGTCGGGTTTGACGAACCAGCCTGAGTTGGATCTTGCTCGTATTGTTCTTCAGTTAACGAACCAGCATATTGACGGTTGTTGTCGTAATAGCTTGCTTCTGCGAAAAACTCAGTCTGGTCTTGGTCATAGTTCAGTCGACCAAGTAATACACCCGTCTCACGCTTGTTATGCTCACGATAGTTATCACTGTTATCCTGACTTGCGCTGAGGAATAAGTTCCAACGCTCATTTAGCTGCTTAGATACGTCAACACTACCAGCGACCGAGTCAAAGCTGCCAACGCTTACTGATACGTTGCCACCGTCTTGGTTACCACCCTTAGTAATGATGTTGATAACACCACCTACAGCTTGGTCACCATATAAAACACCAGCACTACCCGATAGAACTTCAACGCGTTCAATCTGCGAAACCAGAATTGAACTGACTTGGGGAGCAGAAAGGTCTTGTTTGTTTAGACGACGTCCATCGACCAAGATCAGAGTGTTGTTAGCCGCTTGTCCACCAGTAAAACCTCGGATAGCAAATGCTGGTCCACTGTTTGTGTCAGAAATCTGAATACCTGCTCGTGCTCGTAGTAATGTGTCTAGACTCTTAGCACCGCTAGCGGCAATATCATCTGAAGTAATTACGGTTACGTTAGCCGGAATGTCTTCAATAGAGTTGTTGAAGTCACTTTTGGCAAGAACCACCATAGTCTCATCGGTTGAAACTTCTTGAGCGTAAGAATAAGAGGTGTGTGAAAGTAGCGATGCCACTGCTATCGCTAATATAGATCGGTTCATTTTTATAATCCTAAATCGCGTCAGTCCTACTGAGCATGGAGCCTATTGCTTCCAGTGTTTTGCTCAGCTGCTGGCAGGTCTTCGGACTTAAGAGCTTGGCATAGGCCACCTACTCACCCGACTTCCCCCATGCTCCTGCATAAAGTGTCTAATGGGCTTTCGTTCTCTTTTACCGCTGCGCGTCAGTTCTGGATTTACACCAGATTCCCTTTTCAGCCATCTATACATCTAGACAGCACCAGCTTGGCGTCGATGTTATTCAGCAATTGATTATTTGTCCAGTCTATATTCTTCATTCAGATGAAATTGGCCGCTTTCATCTACTCACTCATTACCACTTTACACGCTATCTTTAAGGCATTGAGGGCACAGTACTGGACATACTGCTGAGATTGAATAAAATCTGCGCTCTTGAATTAAATGCACCATTCACAGGTACAAAACCAAAGGTAATCACCATGGCGACTCTTGATGTAAACCCACAACGCTACCAAGAACAACTGGCTGAAAAGGTCGACCGTCTCAACGAGATGTTCGCTTCTTATAATGTACCTGAGTTGGAAGTGTTCGAATCACCAGAACAACACTACCGTATGCGTGCAGAATTTCGTGTTTGGCATGAAGGTGAAGACCTCTACTACATCATGTTCAACCAAGAGACTCGAGAGAAGTACCGCGTCGATCAGTTCCCAGCAGCTAGCCGCCTGATCAACGACTTGATGCCTCTTCTCGTCGAAGCGATGAAAGATAATGAATCTCTGCGCCGTAAGTTGTTCCAAGTTGACTTCTTATCGACACTGAGTGGTGAAGTTTTGGTGTCACTACTTTACCATCGTCAATTAGATGAAGAGTGGACGAAACATGCAAAAGCCCTCAAGCAACGTCTCAATGATGAAGGGTTTAATCTCAACATCATTGGTCGCGCACGCAAGATGAAGATTGTTCTTGATCGTGACTATGTCATTGAGAAGCTCGATGTCAATGGCAAACCATACGTTTACCAACAAGTTGAAAACAGCTTTACCCAACCTAACGGTAAGGTCGCGGAGAAGATGTTAGAGTGGGCGGTTGACTGCACCCAAGAGAGTAGTGGCGATCTACTTGAGCTTTACTGTGGTAACGGTAACTTTTCACTAGCACTCGCGCAAAACTTCGATCGCGTTTTGGCAACTGAGCTTGCAAAGCCTTCCGTAGAATCTGCTCAATACAACATTAAGGCCAATAATATCGGTAACGTGCAGATCTTACGCCTGTCTGCTGAAGAGTTTACTCAAGCAATCGAAGGAAAACGTGAGTTCCGCCGTTTAAAAGATGCGGGCGTCGACCTAAACAGCTACAACTGCAATACCATTTTTGTTGATCCACCACGTGCAGGTATGGACATCGACACATGTAAGATGGTGCAAGGTTACGAGCGCATCATGTATATCTCATGTAACCCAGAAACACTGAAAGAAAATCTGGATGTCCTTTGTGAAACACACAAAGTGACTCGTTTCGCCCTGTTCGACCAGTTCCCATTCACCCACCACATGGAAGCTGGTGTACTGCTAGAGCGCATTAAGTAAGGTCTTAATAGGGTTTTAATTATAGGAAAAATCGCTCTGGGTACGGCATGGGGTACGGGGTATCCTTACTTTCTATTCTATTGCTATCTGTAGTGTTAGTAATAGAAACTAAACTTTACAATAAAGAGGAAGTAAATTTTCCATTTCACTTCCTTTTATTTCGCCTCAAATGAGTTTAAGATATAGGAAGTGAAATGAGAAGAGACTTATAATGACAAATTTAAACTCTGTAACCCTAGATACAAATCCAGAAACATTAGAAATGTTTCTGAATGAAAAAAACTTGTCTACCCAACAAGTCAAGCATGCAATTCAGCAAGGTATTGCTCACTACAATAACACCACTAGTGATGAACCAGCAGGTTACAGAGGCTATACAATTTCGGCTAAAGCCACCTTGGCTTTACGGCAGTCTTTAAAACCTTTGGGGTTTCAAAAAGAATCACCATATAACATTGAATTAACAGCAAATAATGATAATAAATTTGCAATTCATATCTGCCGTGGGGATGAACAAGCCGGATTACCATCTGGTTATCCTTCCACAATGAGACCTAAAGGACCTCGATCCCAAGAATATTTTGGGTTGGCAACTGCTGATATCAATCAAATTGATATGTTCGCTGACGAGCTACCAAACTATTCCTCAAACAATTTATGTCCATTTGATGTATGGTTCTTACTACTCAATGTCGAAAAATCTAAAGATGAAGGTCTGATTGTCAAAGCAGAGCTTTCTAAGCCTATTTTTTGCTCCCAAAAAGGGTTTGTAAATGGGTTTAGCAAACGCTTCATGATAGATATGACCGACTTCAATTCAGGCTTATTGATTGACACAGGTGAGAGCCCTGAGAGTGGATTCTCCGAAGATATTGATCTCGATATTTCATTTAACTAACCATGTTTAACCCATTACGTTTAAAACAAGCGCGAGAGCGTCGCAAACTTACCAAGAAAGCATTTGCTGATTTAGTAGGAGTAAGCTCAAAAACCATTTCGGTGTACGAAAGCAATCAACCTTTATTCGAGCTGCAAGAGGAAACGATTGAGAGCTTCGCACAATGCCTTGGATATCCCGTTGAATTTTTTTATAAAAAATCCACAGAGATTATTAGCTCTGAATCAATCAGTTACAGAGCGGTTACAACTCTGTCTAGTAAACTAAAACTGGCGACAGAGTCTGCCAGTATTAATGCCTTCGAGCTCTCAGAGTGGATTGATAGTAAATTTAGTAAGCTCCCTAAAGTAGACTTACCAGATTACTCTCACGATAATCGACATGAACCTGAAGCCGCAGCTTCCGAGCTACGTGATATGTGGGGGCTAGGTGAGCTTGCCATAAAAAACATAGTCCACCTTCTAGAGTCTAAAGGGATTAGAGTATTTTCACTATCTGAAGATTGCAAAGAAGTTGACGCCTTTTCTTTTTGGAAAGGTGAAAAGCCATTTGTCATTCTTAATCAATTTAAAACGCCAGAAAGAAGTAGGTTTGATGCGGCTCATGAACTTGCGCACTTAATTCTTCATAAGCATAGTAGCCAAAACAAAGGACGTGAAGCAGAGTTAGAGGCCGATAGATTTGCTTCAGCATTTCTAATGCCTAGAGGGAGTGTACTTTCAAAAGTTCGCCCAAATGGCAATGCATCTTTAACTGATATTATTGATCTTAAAAAGAACTGGCATGTATCTGCAATGGCAATGATTCGACGCCTATATGACTTGAACTGCTTAACAGAATGGCAATACCGACAACTGACAATACAAGCAAACAAAGAAGGCTATCGCTCTAGTGAACCAATTGGACTAGAGAGACGAGAACAATCTCTTCTCCTTGAAAAAGTATTCGCATCCCTCAAAGAAAAGGGGGTTCGGCGCAACGATATAGCCAGAGAACTTGCACTCCCTCTTGACGAAATATCTAGCCTGACATTCAACAATAGCTTTTTCAATCTATCGATTGTTAGTCAGAATTCAATAGAACCGGACCGAAAAAGTACTGCACAACTTTCCCTTGTTAAGTAGGTTAAAAATAGATGAGCTCATGTGAGCTCATCTATTACAATTGAAGGCTTCAACATCTGGCCCTTCCGCTGGTACACATAAAATCTCTCAGTCATTTTTCGCTTCCTAGTTTTTGTACACACATAAACTAGACAGATTGTCCAGCCTGTTCATCCAAACCAAAATGCCTGCGGTTTTCGTCAGAAAAAAGTCTCACTATCGTACGAAGATCCACTCCTCGATGAAACTGCTCTATAGATCCACCCATAATTTCCAACTGTGTATGTATGTCACTGTTGTTTCGGTATCCATGAGACTGCATGTAAAAGAAGCACTCTCTCATCCTATTCACGGTTGCTGCGTTCTTTCGCAATAATGCAGAAAAGGTAGGTTGATCAGCATATTGTAAATCTTGATAAAAACGCCCTATTTGCTCATTCAAACTGACTCGAAACTGAGAAAGTAGCCTTCGTGTTGCTTGCTGATATGAGTCCACTTTTTTCTTTTGGGGATCTCGTTTATGTAGAGTCTTCGCACATAGCGTAAAAGCCGCATCTAGCTCAGTTTTGTATCTCAACTCTGGCGACCACCCCTTTGACAAGTTGGGGTAATTCTTAATCTCATAATCGTGGTAAGCATTTTTGACTGCTGTATTGAATGTCAGCTCTAGTTCATCGGCTCTGCCAAGAAACCCGTACTCCTTCGCCTTGCGTACAATGCGTTCTTTTTTCATTTGAAGCACCGACAAATCTTCCGGTATATCAGAAAAACCGCGTCTCAATTCCTCTATAAATGTCTCTCGTTCTTTTATGTGATTATCAAGTGATTTTTGCTTACTGGCTTGTTCGGCTCGCGTAACTGCCGTGCGTTTTGCTCTGATCTCCTGTAACTGTTTTTCTACTTTAGTAAGAGATTTATTGATAAACGTAACCAACTGCAAAGATTGATATTGCTTCACGCTATCCGCAATCTTTGTTATGCGACTATATCGAGCTTGAAGAAAATTCTCCGATTGAAGTCGTTCGATATCAAGCAAGTGCTCCCTGATTGCGCTGCGAACAAAACGAATCTCTTTTGCCGCTTGCCTACGCGTTTTACTTGCCATGAATTTCGCGTAAGCGTTATCAAGATTCTTAATCGCCATTTGCTCATAAGCCATTAAACGCCGAGCACATCGTATATTACCGTTATAACTCGACATACTACGAACTTGCTGCATCTTATCGTCATGCTCACCTTCGCTTACAAACGTCGGCTCGGCGAGTGCCCATTGTCTTAGTTGTCTTATTTTTCCTGCAAGAGCACGACGTTCACTAAACCGTTTTTCATCCATGGCATCTTTAAAGCTCTTGGACGTTTTCACAGCAAAGGGAAGCCTGTGTTTAGGATCTAGATTAAGCTCTTCCAAAAGAGCCCACTGACTGTGTTTATGAATATCAATGCGTTGCAGGGTTGAGTTATACGTAGGAACAGGATACATCACTTCGAATGTCAGATTACGATCCACTATCATTCTACGTATTGCTTCATCGGACAGTACAAAAGCATTGCATTCAACCTTTGATAGCACATCGGCAGATGCTTCTTCTCTAGATGCTGCGGAGCCATACAGGATCATATTTAACGTTACGGGATTGGCGTCTTCACAATTGGGACTGAATAACCAAATGAGATTATACCCTTCAGTTCTAAAGAATTTTTCTCGCTCGTAAACAACTTCAGGGCTCATCCACCAGCGGGTTAACTCAATGACAAAACGATTTCCGTCTATATCCACAAAGCTGATATCGGGTTTGCGTCTTTTATCAGTTTCAGGATCTTTAGAAAAAATAAACTTCTCGACATAAACGTGTTTGTAGCCAATCGCTTTTAAGTGTTCCGCAAGGAAGTGCTTTGTCTCAAAGTGCCACTTCCCTTCACCCTTGTAAATTTGACCTTTGCCAAAAAAAGTCTCCGAGTTTGAATAGAAAGAGCACCGCTGCATTTTTTCTATAGATGGAGCACGACTGGGTATATGCCGGAAATACGCTTCTGTGGTCGCATTACGAGCAATAAAATGTACAGGACACCCACAATTGCTACACTTTGCGTAAACACCACTTTCAGCAAGACTCTTGGCAATAAAGCTCTTCAAAATCGATTGAGAAACATCTGCATCGGAAGTATCAGAACTCATGAAATCTATGAGCTCACTCGCAAGTACTACTCGATCAAAATTCTCAACCTCCAACTCCCAAAGACTATGTTTCTCTATCGTATCCATCAGTATCTAACCACTAACTAAATCACAGCAACACATTGAAAGTTCCGTCTTTCTCTCGCAATTTTTTAACCACTCTAATACTAATGTGTTATCAGTTCCAATCCAAATGAAACCAGATGCGCAATTTATCGTTATAGATAGAAAAGCGTTTGTCTGTAATATACAAAGAGGAGCAACCCTCTGTATGCAATCTATTCCATTCAAACAGCAAACGACAGCTTAGCTTCACTAGCGACATGGGAATGTTAGACCTACATACTCATACCTCCTCACAATCCAAAAATCTTCAGGCATATGTCATCAATGTGAAATCCCATCATTGATTCCGACAGGAGCCTGAAATGAATCCCAAAACTTCCGATTACCAAAAGCAGCAACGCTATCAGGAAAATGAAATCCTAGAGCATGCGGCTGAGATACTGGCTACGCGCTACGTGCGTGGAGATGCTCTCACCAATCCTGATGCCACCAAAGAGTATGTGCGCTGTAAGCTAGGTAGCCATGAGCGTGAAGTGTTTGCCTTATTGCTACTGGATAACCAAAACCGACTGATTGAATTTAAAGAGCTGTTTCAAGGAACAGTCGATGCGGCCAGCGTCTATCCGCGAGAAGTGGTGAAAGCGGTGTTGGAAGTGAATGCCGCAGCGGTGATATTTGCCCATAACCATCCATCTGGAGACTCAACGCCGTCTCAAGCCGATAGACGCATAACCGAAAGACTCAAAGATGCTTTAGCTCTGGTAGATGTTCGCGTTCTCGACCATATCGTGACAGGCGATACCTGCACATCATTTGCTGAAAGAGGTTGGTTATGATTGAGCTACATTATGGTGAGCTATGTATTGATGACGCTTTACATGCGTCACTGGAAGCGCTTCTTAGTCGATACACCATCTCGGACAACGGTGAACGACTCGTGCTCAACTGCCGCCAAATGAGTTACTACCGACATCGACAAGGTTTGCATCCGATAGAGGTACAGTTTAAACGAGAGTCAGCCTCTAGCCCTTGGCTGGTGGTGTTCTTTGCCAGCTTCTCTTATCCCGATAACAACAGCACAACCGTTGAGCCTGAGTTGTACTTTCATCTAGCTAATCGCTGGTGCTATCAACCCGATGTGGGGAGCACGGATTTATCCCACCCAGAAGTACAAGAGCTGCTCTCGGTCTGGATGAAAGCCTTTGCTCGTCACCTTTCCAGAAACGTCTTTGATGATGTTCAACTGACGATGGTTGGCACGTTCCAATAACTCTCACTCTGTATTTCTTATTTGAATCCTGAAACAAGGAGGACTCACTATGTCCAAATTAAACTTCACAGCACCATCACTACCTGTGTCAAAGAAACTGCATAAGCTGTTAAGTGAGCAGCTTACCGCTCATTTGCTGAGTAATGAAGCGCTGACCACCAGCCGTTATCTGGTGTTTAACTTTCGCGATAAAACATACAGCGCGGATGAAGGCGGCTTCCATCCGGTTGAGATGGCGATTTGCCAAACCTCAACAGGGGAATGGAGCATTGAGTACATCACTGACTTTGCTTACATGGGAAACTACTATCCAGAGCTAGAGCGCAACTTGGACTTTGATTTTCGGGTTGGGCAGTTCTTTGTGGCCTATCGTGGCTGGCTACCAATGCAAGGTAACCGTGATGCCAAAGAGCTGTATCAGCTATGGGAGAATAACTTTCTTGCCTATGTCGATACGGACGCTTACAACGAGATAGCCGTCACCCCGCAATAACTCATGACTTCCCTTCTTCTACAAATCATCAAACTTGTCACTGCCCTCATAACGCTGCTCTCCCTTTCCCCGTTCTTCGGTGCCATAGGAGCCCTATCCACTTTAGGGTTTCTGGTGGTGCTGTTGATTGGATTATTGGTAGTGATTGCCGAGCTCAGTGATAAGCATAAGCCTCGTTAATGTTAATCGGCTCACGATTTAGTGATGCCGATTGATGCTGTTTTCACCGTTGGACATTATGTGTCTGACCCACCTCTATTCTCCCGACATTAAATGTCCGACTCCGGTGTGGAGCTTTGATGTATTGAGAGCGTAGTCATGAGCAATAAAACCAGCATTGAAGGGTTATCCGCTTTGCTGCACACGCTGATGCTTATTCCTCAACATCGATGGATCACCGTTAGGGAGTTGCAGCAGCAGTTAGCCCTACTCGATATCCACCGCACCACGCGCAGCATTAAACGCTACCTCGATGACATCATTGTAGAAGTGTTTAATGTGGAGTGTGATTCGATGAGCATGCCCCATGTTTATCGGAAAACCTCAGAGCAATTATGGAAACTCGATAAGCAGGAAATGCTCTATTGGCAGTTGACCAACAAGTACTTACTACCGCTGGTTCCTGATGCACTGAATTATGGGCAAGGTCGCTCCTCGGAGAGAGACAAACCCTTGTCCTATATAGGTTCAGCACATTCAAAAGAGCAAGCATGGTTAGCCAAAGTCCATGTGGCATTGCCCACGATTCGCGAGTGGAGTGACAAGCAACGGCAAGTATTGAATGCGGTACATACGGCATTACTGAACAACCGTATGCTCAAGATATCGAGTCAAGTTTTGCAGCAAGAGAAAGCGCTCATCGAGCCATTGGGACTCTCGGTTCAATGTGACGCGCTCTTGCTGCTTTTTCGATTATCCGGCCAACCCACGATACGCACCCTCGCCCTACCTCTGATTGATGAGGCCAGTGTGTCGACGTTTTCTTTTATCTATCCCACTGATTTCAATCTAGAGCTGTTCATGCGTGAACACGCTGAAATCCGTGCATCTCAAATTTAACTCACCACTACGGAGAGATACCTATGAATACCTTAACTCGGACCATTATGCTGAGTGTACTGATCCTCGGAGTCACCGCTTGCAGCGAACAGGAAGAAGCGCAAACCGTCACCGCCGATATTGAAGTGTCGATATCCACCAACCCACATTGGGGAACATTGACCTTTGATATTCAATCTATCACTGACAACACAGTAGTAAGCAATGTCATTGTCAACCGAGGTAACTGCCGATTACCCGCAGGCACAACCTCAGAGCTATCAAGAAACGTTTCGTTAAAGTTCGGCCAAACCTACACCGGATACAGCAACAACTGCACCGTAGACAGCGTGAAAGAAATCGAAGTCACCTCCAGTGCTGGCACCTTTGTCTACACCTTCTAACGCCTAATTCCTCAATAACACACTCAACCAACTCGTAAGGATAAACTATGAAAAAGTCATCTCTACTTATCACTACAGCGTTAGTTTTCTCTACCTCTTCCGCCTTTGCTGGTGGAACACTGGGCGGCAACCCATCCGCAGATTCGGGTGCAGTTAACGTCAGTGTAGGCAAATGCACTCAATACAAAATGGATGTGAAAGCGGCGCAACAGGAAGGCAAGGATGTATCGACCATCACCGTGCCTAAAGGATGTGAATCAGTCGAAGAAAAGTAATACCACCAGCAACGATAAAAATGACAATGGGGAGCAATCACGCTCCCCATTCTTTTTTTGCATCTATACACAAGCGGCACAATCAATAAGCCATCCTTCTAAACTCGTTTTTGGACAATTATCAGTTAGAGTTGGGGCCCTAAACCACAAGCATCGCATAAGCTGAGTTTGGGGTCGAAAGCGTCTACTAACTAATACGTAGCCATTCTTGACAACATTCTTGATAAAGGCCGAAAAATGTAGAATATGTTCGCTAAATAAACGAAGTAAGTACAAAAAAGCATAAAAACAGTAAGATGGCTCCGTCACATTGGCAAAAAGGAGTTCATATGAGTCAAGAAGATGAAAAATACCCAGCCAGCGCCATATCCTCGTGGAGCGGCTTCGTTTATCAAGGGAAAGTTGCACTATATCACTCGCTAAAGCTTATTCACGATGGCGACTTGGAGTTCGAGCTTCAGCTAGACAGTAGCGACGACTTCGCTATTTATAAAGATGGAAAGCTACATACCGCCCATCAAGTCAAAGCGAAGATTAGCAAATATCGTAGTGGCTACACCACGGCGCTGGAGCAGTCCACTTTAATCGAATACGACAAAATCAAAGGGACGACTCGTTACTTTCACGTATCCGTCCAGCTAAACAATACAGACGATCACAAAGGTGCTAGCGGAGAAACAGTAAAATTTTACCGCTACGGAGACAACTATTATTGTGGACTGGGGGAAATTGAAGGGTTGACCAAAGGACTTATAAAAAATATATGTGAGAAACAGTCCATCACTGTCAGTGATAACCTTATAAATTTTAACTACTGCTTACTGTCAGAAAAAATAAGCACCATCGCAATACATTGCCATAAATTAAATCAAGTTGACGGAGTCCAAGAAGCCAGAGCCGCATACGAGAATCGCATCAAAGCCAGTAGCCTTTTAGCTGATCTTCTGAACGAAAACCCCTATCAGAATAGGGACTACTATGCAGTTGAATTAAAGGCTAGGCTCCTAACCCATCTAGAAGAAAGGCTGGATCAAGCGCTACCAACAATGAGTGACGCCACTTATGAGAGAGCTAGGCGTTTGTGCGAGCACATACGCGAAACGCCCATCAACGAGTTAAAAACGCTATGCCAGATGATGAAGCCATCCGAGCGGTTTCAAGACGTTCAGACGAACGACATCAGGCGATACACCAAGCTCATCCAAGCTATTTCGGTGGAGCCCATATTCAACCATCTCCCGCACTACCTCGACAGCGAAAATCGGTTCTACGTGCCTACCGCTCTTGACGTGGATGAAAGCGAGGAGTGTGAGTCTGACATGATCAGAGAAATGAAAAACAACGGGGATCTGCTGAGACTACTTTTTGAGTACAATCATCTAATCGCCAGCAAAGCGGAAGCCTCATTCACCTTTAATACAAAATTCACAAACTCAGATGATTTCGATAACAAGCCAGCTACTGAAAAGCTGGAAAGCAACATCATCAAATCGCTATGCATTAGCGTAATGACAAAAGAGGACGCAGAGGGTCAACTGAATGATAAAACAACTCATTGATGAAGCACTTGTTGCCCATGGCTTTGTGAGTAAGCGAGAACTGGACACAACAAGCTTTTATGTTCGCGAGTCTGGGCCTGCTATTAGATTCGCAGTCGTACATACTTTAGACGGCCTTCCTGACCCAGCCGAGCTAAATAACCGAATCAATCACCTTGCTCCTGATGAATTTCTTAGAAACCCAAGTTTCAAGAAGAATTGCGATCTGATTTGCATTTATCGCCTTGACGTTCTGGCCGAGTTCAAGGATCACGAAGAAGAAATCTTCGCAATCGAGGAAGACCCGCATTTTTATAAAAAATATGTTCTCTACTACAGCATTGCGGAAGAAAGCGCTCTCACCAATTTCACCTACAGAAAACTGGAGACTTTGATTGCTGATAAAAAGGAGTTTCTTAGTTACAAAGAAAAACCTCTTGTAGCCACACAATACAGCTTCGCGGCGAAGACCTTTATCAAACTTCCTTTCTTAGAGTTACCTAGCCATCAAGGAAACCTCGTATCCTTGAGGTTACAAGCAGCTGAGGCCGTTGCAGAAGCCGGTCTGAACGATATGTATTCGACTATCCAGACAGTCACAGGCAAAAATGCCGACGACATTATCAAGGAAATGATTAACAATGAACTGGCAAATATCCAAGATTGAAGTATCTAGCTTCAAAGCATTCAAGCATATCTACTTAGATCTTGGCGAGTCGTCCTTACTAACTCTGGACGGTCCTAACGGTTATGGAAAAACAAGCATATTCGACGCCATCGAACTACTGCTCACCGGCCAGATCAATAGAATACAAAACCTATTCTCTACTTTACTAACCAAGAACAAAAGGGACTACGCGGACAATCTCTTCTGGAACAACCGCTCCGGCGAAAACGACCTCTGCATTAAAATTGAATTCATTAATGGTGATCGTAGACTTATTTTAGCAAGACATTGCCCAACTGCTATATTCAAAAAACCAGCGAACAATCGTGCAGACAAGTATGAAAACTTTAAGCTTTACGAGCTACCGGAATTTGAATCATCTGACTTTACGAAGATCAATCTGCGCGACAACAACTTCCTTGACGAAATTTTCGGCAAAAACTTCAGGGAAAACTTCTCCTTCCTTAACTATCTGGAGCAGGGACAAAACCGGCTGTTACACACTCGGGTAGACGAACGTAAGGATAAACTAGGAAACCTCTTTAACATCAGTGATATCGAAGCTGAGATCGAAAGCTGCAACACCATATACAGTAAACTTACAAAGCACATCAACGATCCTGAGCGTAAGGCAAAAGTCGAGTCACTCACGGAAGAGATAGCCACCCTAAGAGACACATTGCAGGCTGAGGCTGGGATCGTTGAGTACAAAAAGCTCTCGACGACTGATGTCCAGCCAGGATGGGACAAGGAGGACCTCTTCTCGACGTATTCTGCGGTAGACCATACTACCTACCAGGAATCTGTTCGCAAGATTATCGCCCTTCTGCCACTCAAAGCCACGATAAAAACCAGGGTTCACAACGAGACAATTGATGCCGAGATTGATCATAACGAGGAATCCCTGAGAAGCTTGGCTCAGTTTGGTAAGGATCTTGGCAAGCTTGATTTGCTTGATGCTATCAAGAAGGGTATTGATGAGTTAGAACGTTCAGCAAACATCATCAAACGCGGTGCTACGGCAATTAGCTTTGAAGAAGCTCGAGCACTACCAAACTGGGCAGATGGGCGCCTTGAGTGGTTTGAATTACAAATTGAATCCCGAAACAGCCTACGCGAAAAAAGTAGCGTCAATGCGAACGTCATAGCCGAATTGGAACGCCTGAAAAGGCAGCTGATTGATGAACATAAGAAGTCCTATCCCAATGATCAGTTATGCCCCCTTTGTGGCGCGGACTGGGAAGATCACAAATCAATGGTGGATGCCATTGCAGCAAGAACCAAGCAGATCTCTGAATCACTAAGCAAAGACGGTAAGGACTTAGTTAACCTTATCACTGCTATGGACGCTGAGCTGAAGCTCATCGACACCCATATACAAGACAGTTTGAAACTTATCAAGCCTACATTTGAACCAAATCTTCATGCAGAGCTGACCAAAATTAAGCTTCGGCTCCCGGCAATAACTCAGCTAATGGAGAAGCTGCAAAGCGACAATATTCAATTTACTGACTCATTTACGGAAATTGATGACGTAGTAAATGAGCGGCTTGAAAAGCTCAAAGCGATTATAAGGAATAAAAAACAGGTTGAAGCTGATGCTTTAGCGCTGCCGGAGGACTGGCGAGATACAACAAACAGCGCCTTCAAAGACCTGCAGGACTTCTACATAATCACGGCTGAAGACCTAAAAGACAAAGGACAGTACATATCGATTAAAGCCAATGAGGCTCAAAACTCCAGGCTCCAAACCTGTATTTCCGGTCTTAAGCTTATCGAAAAAGAAACCCTAGCGGCCAAAAAAGCTCAAGGTAAAATCGAAAAGCTCCGAAACACATTGAAGAAGACAGAACAGAGTTATACCGACCAGACAATTTCGGCTATTGAGCTCATATTCCACATCTACAGTGGCCGGTTAATCCAAAACTATCAGCGTGGCCTGGGCCTGTTTATCGAGAGCCGCGAAGGTACGCAGTTGAGGTTCCTGACTGCTGAGAAGTCTGAACACGACGCAGTCATGTCTATGAGTTCTGGTCAGGTGTCAGCCCTCAGCCTTGCCTTCTTCCTTTCCCTAAATAAGGTCTATGCTCAGGTGCCTCTCATCCTGATTGATGATCCGTCGCAATCTCTGGATGAAGTCAACATTGCTTCCTTGACCGATCTACTCCGTTGCGAACTCAAGCACTGCCAGCTAATTGTCTCTTCCCACGAGGACGATATCTCTGCATACATGCGCTATAGGTTCAACAGAGCAGGCTTAAAGACAAGTTCACTTAACATGCAGCTATTGGCGAAAGATGCTTTGTAAAAGCAGCCCATATCTATGTAATAGAGCTGGGCGTCCGTGATGTTCATATGGATGGGTTAACCATCCTGAAGAGGATGTCACAAACAACAATAGGATCTGATTTTGCGCATTTTTTCATTAGGTTAAGTATTGCAAAATCAGGTCTCTATTAATGTACCTTCTGACCGTCATAACTTACTTTTGGGCAGAAACTTGCTAAGAGAGCGGTTAGTTTAATGCTCGCTCTAGCTCCCACATCGCATCCACCTTCCTTCAGATATATGTTATCTAGAAAAACGCAAATAACAGGCAATAGCGGCTTGTTAGATTGGGCCTACAAACCGCATTGTTACATCAATCGATATCGCTTCTAGCAGCATCAACGGAGAGTGAGTCCGCAATCTCATTCCCTCTAACACCAGAATGCGCTCTGACCTTTTCGACTTCGACATACTTGGCAGAGCGTCACTCATCGACTGTCTACCACAAGCGGCTATTTTAAATCGGGCTTTAATCCGCTCTACGCCAGTTTTTCTTCTTCCAGCTATCACACTGTTTGAAGGCTGTGAAGCCATCACAGAAAAGTAATACCACCATCAACGATAAAAAACGACAATGGGGAGCAATCACATGCTCCCCATTCTTTTTTGTCTCAATACACCAGTTTGAAGGTATGTGTTATCTGTTAAAAAGCGACTTAACTCTTAAAGCAAGGTAAGCCCTGCGACAAGCGCCACTCTTTGACGATTCTAACGATATTCTCTGGCGTTCCATCTTCAGGATTCTCTGGGTAATAAATCAGGTCTGAACCATCTGGATGCTCTGTTGTAGCGATAAAGTTTTCAAGTAATTCATCTTGATATTCATCAGAACCTTCCGCACTGATAATAATGTTCAGTAACTCCAGAAATTCTAATTCGGTATAGTCTTCTAACCTATCATGCAATCTCATCGCTAACCCTTATGAATGTTTATATGATTTTTAGGTGTATTAACTCTTATGTTATCAACATTGTAGACATCCCCACCATGTTGAATTTCTTTGAGATGATGCAATTCAAATGAACGGCGTCCACCAACCGTATCTTTGAATCTTGCTCGGGGAGCCTTACCATCTTTCATCCGTTTTATATTCGAAGGAATAAATTGGCGAGCCAATACTGAGTCTTCAGATATCTCTATCCAAAAAGCCTTCCTAAAGCTATCAAAACTACTGAACTCTTTATCTCTCAACTTGTCGGCAATTTGCGATGGAACTGGTGAGCCTAACCCCTCACTGGCTTTCTCTAACCAAATTCCCATAATATCTTCGCCAGTCCCCGTCACCACCCCAGATTCATCACGTGCAGTTTTCCGGAATACTAGGTAGAGAGGAGGGAGCCCTGCATCCGCAGGGAAAGTCACAATATACTCGGCAAGATCGTCCTCAGGGTAGAGAACCGTGCCAATCTCTTGTTCGTGCTCTTCGATAGGACGAACCCAGATATTGTGAACATCGAGCTGATCATTTTCCGGCAATACAGTATCAGGTGTTAGTACATCCGTTGAGCCATCCGGTGTCCATGTAATGGTAATCCCATTATCTAGCTCAGCAACAAAGCGCTGTCCTTTCTGTACCGCTTCACGCTTCGCAACTCGCTCACCATAGGCACTACCGTCTCCCGTTTTGATGCCGACCACTTGCTGTTTACCATTCTCGTCCGTATACATATTGAAACGTACACGCATCGTCGTAGTGTCACCAGTCGCAAAATCTGGATTTCCGTCTAATGTGCCGTCCCCAAGCTGAGACGGCCATAAGGCGGCCACTAGAAAGCCCCCCATTCGCGCAAAGCCTGCTAACGCTTCTCCTGAAATAGACCATGTGCCTATAGTATTTGTCGTACTAGAACTAAGAATGCCAAGGTTTGTTGCCGCGCCATTTGCGGGGATCGCAAGGAGTGCCGTTTTACCATAATCGGTTGCTTTAGCAGCCGTCGTGATGGTGGTTAAGTTAGTGACTGGCAATTCTTTCTCGAACAGACTATCGCTGTTTATCGCCTTAAACTGGGTTCCTGAAATAAGCGAGTCAGAGTAATCATAATGCGTGTTCGCCAAGCAGCTATAGGCGCAAGGAGACAGCGGAGGTAAATCGGTCGTTTTTTCTGGAGAGCTCTGGTTTTGTTCGACAGCCTTAACAGTCAGCCTGTCTCCGACTTTCAATGACATCGGATCAGCGTTGTACTGCGGATTCAAATCCAGTAATTGTTTCGCCGACAAACCATATTGCTCTGCAATTGCTCCCCATGATTCTCGTTGGTTGGTTTTAGTGTCCGTCCCAACAGTATGCGTTTCTGGTTTATTCTCAGCTTTCTCTGTTTCCGCGGGTTGAGTAGTTTGTCTTTCCGCGACAGGTTGCTTCGGCGCAGCAAGCAATTCGTTGATATCAAGCTTGATACCATGTTGAGCCAACCAGTCATCATTGAGGTTGTCGAGCTCTTCTCGGGTAATTGGCTGTTCAAGATAAATCAGATGTTGGTTTTCAACGTCTTTACCTTCGAGCTTCCAGTAAACCAGAATGGCACTTTGATAGATATTGTAACCTTGCTCATCATTGAGCTGCTCGTGGGTGGAACGTGTCGCGTAGAAGGCCCACTTGCCATTTCCTAGCAGCTTGTACTCTTGAACTAAGCGGCCATTGTAAAAATGGTAGTAGTAACCTTCTGTTGGTAGCCCCAAACGCTCACCAAGCTGCACCGAAGGGACGACAGGAATAAAGGCTTCTAGTACTACACCAGAGCCTATAGGCTTCACCTGAACATTGTTGGGGACACTCATTCCCAAAGCATTGGACGCTACTTTGGCGACCAATTTTTTCGGTTCATCAAAGGCGGTATGAGCGGTATATTTTGTACCGTGCTCGGTTGCCTCCGTCTGCCAACGGCCAATCAGGGATTCTTGTTTGGTTTTCGCCAGTTCAAACGCATACCCCACGCTTTTTCTAAACGTCTCATCTGAGCAAGCCACTTCAAAGCAATATTCGTATTGCAGTTTTGGTGGTGCATCTGAGGTATCGGGTTTCACGGGCTCAGGGACATAAGTCTCTTCAATGTTTGGCGCATAGCCCGCGGAGCTTTGAGTGGGCGTAGCACTGCCAGCCGCACCGCCAGACATTTTTGTTCTGGACAGGTAGGCACTTTTCGCTTCTGGCGATAACGCCTCTTGCCCTTCCGCCGACAAGCTCCATGATTTGCTCATACCATCTCGGAGCATCACAGGCTTCGAAGGTGAGTCCGTCAATAGTGCTAACTCACCACTTTTCAACTTCTCCATAAAACTGGAATAGCTCATCCCCTGAGGGAGTGCCGAGCCTAACGCTCTTTCGTCCAGCCGACCAATGTCACCTTCAACCTGACCAAACTCATATGCCATCAGTTCGGTTAACCGTACCACTCGATAACCCACAATCAAATCCATCCGCTACTTTCAATGGGCGTATTCTACCTAACCAGCGGGAATTGCAGGATTTATAACCATAAGTTCGGTCTACCAATTGCAGACATTGTGATTTTCACCCACTACATCCAAACCTATTGATAATGACTTCATCATTAACCAACTTAGCCCAAACAAAAAATAGGGCATAGCTTGAGAGGTGTTACCCTCCCAAACTATGACTTCTTGTATTAGTCAGCTTCCGCCGCTTCAACCGCCAACAGGTCAGCTCTTTCATTCCCTTCAATGCCCGAATGTGCTTTGACCTTAAACACCTCGACATACTTCCTAGAACTCAACTCGTCCACTTGTTGCCAAAGCTGGCGGTTTTTAACCGGTTTCTTATCCGCTCGACGCCAACCTCGACCTTTCCAATCGTCCATCCAGATGTTGAAACCTTTCACACAGTAATCGCTGTCCGAATAGATAACATCCCCATCTTCTGCGTATTCCAATGCTTCAATTAAGGCCAGTAGTTCTAGCTCAGCATTGTCGGTTTTTCGATTGATTGTGATGCTCTCTTCATGAACAATCTCATTGTCTTCATCCATGACCACCAGCCCGATACCACCTCGTGTACATCCGTGTTGATTGTTTGGTGCTGCGCCGTCTACGTAAATTGAATAACTCATTTTTTATCTCTCTCTAATTGTAAAAAGGGCGCATGACTTTGCTTAGCCAGCGCCCTGTTGATGATGTGATTTGATGTTTGTGTTACTGAAAGGATTCTTGGTTGTCTCGCATACTAAGACGCGATTCCATCCATTCCTCGATTTCACTTTCGACCCAAGCTACCGCTCGTCCACCGAGTGGCACACTTTTAGGAAAGTCGGTTTCATCTGCCATGAACTTGTAGATAGTTGAACGGCCTAACCCTGTTAGTGACATCACGTCTTTAAGTCGTAGAAATCTCATGGGAATTGTCTCCTCTTGTATATACCCATGGATAAGCCGCCACGGTAAAAAAGTGCAGTCGGTCTACTCCAAGCTAGAGCCAAAGCCATAACGCTTTTCTTCCCACGCTTCAGCAAGGCTGCTCATGCGGTGGAAGACAGTGTTCTTTATGTTGGCGTCTTTGCTACGACAACGCGTCCCCACCCCATAATTTCCTCGGTCATTGAGAAACACCAATGAACGCGCTTCGCCGCTGTAGTGCTTTTCTATCGCTTCTTGCCAAGCCCCTTTAAGATGCTCAACCAATTCATTGCGCTTGTCCCAACAAATAGCGGGACCAAAGTGCTGGCTATAGTCAGTAAACAGCATCACGCGATAGTTGTGGGATGGCACCTTGTCTTCCCGCTTACGCCATACATAAAACAGAGAATCCGTATCCAGCTTTTCTTTAAGCAACTTAAAGTAATCGTTGAGGATACTGAGATCTGTATCTTGATGATCTTTAGGCAGGTATAAATCCAAACGTGTAGCGAGAGCGACTTCAAACTGACTGAGTGCCTGTTCAAAGACATCTACCATTGAGGTCAGTGCTGACTCGTATAACCCCTTGTCGCTGTAATACAGCGGGTAATCTTCAAAAGTTCTATCAAGAGTAATGCTTGGGAGGTAGGTTCTATTCGCCATGAGTAATACCTTTTCGTGTGTGAATGACATAGGTATTGCTCACGTTGTATTTTTTAAGGTGAGTCGTGACTGCAACCAAAGCTCTTGTTGAAGTGATCGTTCCGGTTGGCAATGGGCTTCGCAAGACGACTGATTCGATAGAAGAACTCGTTTAACTGTAGCGGGAACGATTCTGTATCGGAGAATAGTTCAAAGCCCTCATTGGTAGGGGAATACGCTAATCCAGAGCATGGTTGGCTGTAATAAGCTTCAACCACCCTATCCCATGTCTTCCTCACTTTTTTGTAGAGAAA
>NZ_JBNJOJ010000048.1:0-25256 GCF_050113655.1 Vibrio sp. TRT 29B02 | reverse complement strand
CGATTGATATGTAAGACCAAGTGGTAGTGGTTGCTCATGATGGCGTAAGCGCAGATGTCAATGCAGTAAAGTTGCGAGAGCGCCATCATTTTTCGCTTTACCCACGCTCTGCGATGCTCATAATTTTGTTGAGTGATAGGGTCAGTCCCACACAGGAAGCTACGCCTGACGCAGCGAGAGACGCAATGATAATAAGGTGTGGCATCAACACAGATCTGTTGTTTTCTCGCAGTTGTCATTTTTACGCCCCTTTAGTGAGTTATCCAGTGAGGTTAAGAATGCCAACAACAATCGGCAACCCGTATGAATAGAACCTTTGGCGTAAGTATCAACAACTCACTCTTATTTCATCCTTTATGGCGTGTGTCCTTTTTACTGTCCTTTTTTACCTATGCTTTTTACCTAGTTTCGTCTGACATCGTTAAAAATTTCACAAGACAATTTATAGTTGTGTTGCCTTGCTATTTTTTGAGAAAAGAATAATTGTGGTAATTCATAGATGACTAACAATCCGAGAATTAGAAGTGCACTCGTGTGACCTAGAACAAGACCAGCAATGCTTACTAATAGCAGTGTTAACTCCAATGCAAATAATGAATACTTGCCTAGATAGCAGTGATGAAAACCACCGAGGAAAAACCAATTCAATGTGGCATAAGTGTCGGGGTCTTTGAGTTTTTTGGACTGGCGATGATAGAATTCTTTTTTCTGAGCGTCAGGTAACGAGTTCACCTGTTTTCTTAATAGTTCTTCGTTTTCTTCTAGCTTCTCAATGGGTTCAAATAAGCGCATTACGGCACCTCATCATATTTTTTTTCAATGAGGTCAGGTTGGTTACAACGCTTAATCCTCGCCAAACCAAGCTTCCAACCTTTTATTGCCCCATACTTCGTAATACATTGTTTTGTGTATTCAGAGCAAGTAGGCTCAAAATTACATTCAATGTTCAACAGCTGCTTTGATCCACCGCTAGCTTGGTAGCGATGAATCAATTTCAAAGAGATGTACTTAAGCAAGCTTAGCGACCCAGAGTAATGATCACAGCTTCTCGTTTCCAAAACAGCATAAAACGTTTCTGTTCAACGATTTGGAACACTACTTGCCAGCCCTCTTGTGCATATTTGTTAAGCTCCGCTTCCATCTTCTGTACAGGTAAACCACTAGCCCCAAGTAAGACTGTACCACAACCACCTTCAACAATATGAACCACTTTATATTCTGTAAATTTTGTCATTTTATAGCCAACTAATTGAATAAAAACAGCATGTTACAATAACGCAGAAAATGCATCAAGGTGAATATTAAAAATATTCCCCACGAAACAACGTTAACAAACGTTAAAGGACAACGTTAAAGGGACACACGCGTTAAAGACGCATTAAAGACGCGTTAAAGAGACGCGTTAATGGGACACACACCATCTATAATGGGACACACCATCTATAAAAAGACCCCCAATGTTTTTAGTCAACAATTGGGGGTCATAACAAGTTTATAGTATTCGGGTCACTTAGAGTTTAAAGCGCTGGATTTCTTGCTCAAGTTCGTTAGACAACTCAGATAGTTGAGCCGCTTGAGATGCTGCATCGTGCGCTTCGTCAGCGAGTTCGTTAGAAACATCGCGGATACCGACAGTATTACGAGTAATTTCAGACGTCACAGAAGCTTGCTCTTCCGCAGCAGAAGCGATTTGAGTCGCCATATCGCTGATACGTTCAACCGCCGTTTGAATTTGTGTCAAACTCACCGCAGCAGAGTCTGCATCACTTACACTGGTATCGGCTAGTTGGCGACTGTCGCCCATAATACCGACGGCTTTACCTGTCGTGTTTTGCAGAGTTTCAATCATTTGCTGAATCTCTTTGGTCGACGCATGTGTACGCTGGCTCAGCACTCGAACTTCATCGGCAACCACCGCAAAACCACGACCTTGTTCACCAGCACGCGCCGCTTCGATTGCTGCGTTCAATGCTAATAAGTTGGTTTGTTCTGCAATGTCTTGAATCGTCGACAAGATGGTACTGATGCTGTGTCCGTGTTGCTCCAATTCTTGAATGACTTCTGTCGCTACACTCACTTCTGTGGCTAGATTTTGAATAGAGCCTTGAGTTTGAACGACTTGCTCGCCACCGTGGATACAAGCTGTTACAGCCTCGCTAGAGTTTTGCGCTGTATGATCTGCATTACCAGCGATCTCTTGGGTTGCGGCTGCCATCTCATTGATCGCGGTCGCGACCATGTTGATTTCATCTTGTTGTAGTCGGATACGAGCACTGCGTTCTTCAGCTTGCATCGCCGTCTGCTTAGACTGTTCTGAAAGTGAAGCAGAAACCACGCTTAGCTTAGATACCATCGCATGCATGTTTCCAACAAAGATGTTGAAGTTATTTGCTAACTGCCCCACTTCATCATCGCTGCGTGGTTCAAGACGTTGAGTCAAGTCGCCTTCACCCGACGCGATCTCTTCTAGCGCTTTTGAAACACGCACCAAATCGTTGAACAAGTAACTAACTAGCCATGAAACAAGTACAATCACAATTAAGGTGATAACCACAGCCGTGATGATCAAACTTTGTAACAGCTCGGCCAGTGCCGCTTCTTCCGTTGCACGGTCCATCTCAATCGCAAAGATCCACTGAGTGCCTGGCACCTTAGTAAAGAAGTAGAGCTTCTCTTGACCGTTACGCTCAAATGTTGCTACTGAACCTGTATTGGCATGCTTTTCGATCTCACGCAAAGTTAGTTGTTTAGAAAGAGTGTTCGTTGGCTTTAAAGAGAGTGATTTGTCAGGGTGAGCTAAGAATGTGCCATCTTGAGCATCAATCAACATTGCGTATGCGTTCTTGCCGGCATCCAAGTTGATGACGTCATTAATTAACTGGTCGATAAGTACATCAGCACCAACCACTCCAACAAACTGTCCATTGGCACGAATTGGTTCAGCGATTGTTACTAGTAACGCATTGGTGATTGCGTCGGTGTAGGCTGTGGTAATGATCTGTTTGCCCGCATTACTCGCATCGATATACCAAGGACGAACGCGTGGGTCGTAATCTGCACGATTACGTTCAGGGTGTGAGCGGTACATCCCACCTTCTGGCGTACCAAGGAAAATGTCATCAAAACCGCCTGCTTTGCGTGCTTGCTGCAGGAACGGAACCACATCGGCTTCACGGCTGTAGTCGTTGAATGCACTGGCAATATCTTTACGGATCGATATCCAGTCCGAAACGCCTACAGATGCCGCATTTGCTAAGCTTGTTGCACGTGCATTGACACCATTACGTGTTTGTTTTGATAGTTGTTCGGCGGATAGCCACGTCAAAGCGCTTGCCATCAGCACAACGGCGATTAAACTCGCGCCGATGAGTTTTTGTTTTAAGGATAGTTTCATGGTTTCTATACAATTAGTGGAACAGACAGGAAGGGGATTTTATCGGCAATTTCTTACATTTGCACCAATTAATGACAGTATCTTGACTTAAGATAACGTATTGTTATCCCGATATTTTATTAAACGTATGACGGTGTTTTTTGCGCATGTCATCACCACAGCACTCTATACCCACTTTTGACATCAATTTGTCAACTATTGTATGAGTAATTGATTAAACTCTGCGGCAGAAATGGGCTTGGAAAAAAGGTAGCCCTGATACTGATGACATTTTTCCCGACGCAGTAATTCGAGTTGCTCGTCGACTTCTACCCCTTCGGCAATCACCGTTTTGTTTAGGTTGTGTCCCATTTGGATTATGGTTCGAACAATCATATGGTCGGTGACGTCTTCTACGCAGTCATCAATAAATGACTTGTCGATCTTGACCACATCGATAGGTAGATGTTTTAGATAGTTCAATGAAGAATACGCCACCCCAAAATCATCAATAGCTATCGTGACCCCTAGGTCTTGAAGCTTTTTACAAGTCTGAGCAACTTGGGAATGCTTATCCATCATTGCGGTTTCGGTGATTTCAATCTGCAAACAATTGGCTGGCAACTTGTGTTTCTCTAGCTGTTCCATGATGTAAGGAAAGATATCGTCATGAGCAAACTGAACGCTGGAAACATTGATAGAAATAGGAATCCGCGAGCCCTTATCGAGCCAAGCCTTAGCCTGAATAATGGCTCGTTCGAAAACCCATCGGCCGATTGGGATGATTTGCGCGGTTCGCTCCGCAACACCAATAAAATCATTGGGTGCCACAAGCCCTAAATCTGGATGCTGCCAGCGGATCAAGGCTTCCGCACCGACGATCTTATTGCTTTCTAAGTCGACTTTTGGCTGATAGACAAGGAACAATTGCTGGTTATCAATCGCGCCTTTGAGTTCTATTTCAATCTGATGCGCACGAATCGTCTCATCCATCAATTCATCATCGTACCATTGGACACGAATCGATTCGTTCTGCTTGCCTCGAGCAACAGCCGCATCGACGTTTTTACCCCATACTTTGATGTTATTTTGCGCATCACTTAGCAGAGCACATCCTCCTCTGTATCTCAGTCTGTGCGAAGTATTGTGGATCTTACACACTGTGTCATGATGCGCCTCAAGTCGATCGATAAGTTTATTCACTTCATCGAGTTCGCCATTCTGGCAGGCAACCAAGATAATCAGTTCATCACCGCCTAAGCGAAATAGTTTTCCGTGTCCACCTACAAGTCTTTTAATGTGGCAAGCGAATTGATACAGCAGTTCATCACCATAACCGTAGCCCAAATCGTCATTCACTTTCTTTAAGTTGTTCAAGCCGACCTGAATCGCTGCATAGTCCATCTGATCACTGGCACTAAGGTCACTCACCGCTTGGAAAAAGGACTTACGATTAGGCAGATTGGTCAAATAGTCAGTCAAACTTGCCCGCTTATACAACCGTGATTGCTTTTTCGCTTTTTGCTGATAGAAGGTCATCACTGTGGCGAATATCGTAATAAAGAGTACTTCAATTGCATCTTCGACGAACTCGTCAAACTCTTCAGTAGGAAGATCAATAAGGTAGCTGCCTATCAGCCCAAGTCCCACCGCGATTGGCCACAGTGAACCTGGAAACAAGATGATGTAGCAGAGGGGTAAGACAAGTAAGCTTTCTTCAATGGCATCCATCTCTAAAGGTTCGATAATCGAACCTCCGAAGATCAAGAATAAAGAGACCAAACTTGCAATAATTTTAAGTCGCCTATGAGGTGAAAAGTAAGCGACTAACATAGCAATAGGAAACGCAGTGTAAAGCAGACGAATAGACTTATGTTCAGAGATAAGTGTATAGGTTATTAGGGCAACAGAAATAAAGAAAAAAGCCGTTACACCATATTGGACTATTCGATTGAAATGCTTCAATTGCACTCAACCCTCCTTACTAAAAATGCCTGCAAATAAGCCTATAAATGACCAAGAAGCATACAGTATGCACAATCATTAAATAGAACGCAATACCATTAAATGATTATACTACTAACCTAAAGCATAGTCGAAAATGTTCCTATGACCTCTATCACCTTAAATAAAAAGACAAAAAAAATGCCAGACTTTCGTCTGGCATTTCTCATTTATTAGATTATTACTTTAGCTTAGGCTTCAGTATCATCACTTTTTTGGTCTGCCTCAGGTGCTTCTGATGATACAGTTTGTTCACCTTCAACACCCTCTTCACCTTCTGGAAGTTCAGCTTCTTCAACTTCGTCAATTCGCTGTAGACCAACAACGCTTTCATCAGCTGAAGTACGGATGAGCGTGACACCTTGAGTGTTACGACCCACTTGGCTTACTTCCGCTACGCGTGTACGAACCAAGGTTCCAGCGTCGGTGATCATCATCATCTCGTCGCCTTCCTCTACCTGAACCGCACCAACCACAGGGCCGTTACGTTCAGAAACCTTGATTGAAACTACACCTTGTGTTGCGCGTCCTTTGATTGGGTACTCTGCAAGTTCAGTACGCTTACCAAAACCGTTTTGAGTCACAGTCAGGATGTCACCCTCGTTAGAAGGAACAATTAGCGATACTACTTGATCGTCATCGGCCAGTTTCATACCACGAACACCTGCCGCTGTACGTCCCATTGCACGTACTTTATCTTCACTAAAGCGAACAACTTTACCTGCTTTAGAGAACAGCATGATGTCACTTTGACCGTCTGTAATGTCAACACCGATCAGAGAGTCATCTTCACGTAGATTAACCGCAATCAGACCGTTTGAACGAACGTTTGCAAACTGATCCAGTGACGTTTTCTTAACAGTACCGTCGCCAGTCGCCATAAAGATAAACTTATCGGCACTGAACTCAGAGACTGGCAGAATCGCGGTAATACGCTCACCTTCTTCCAGTGGAAGAATGTTGACGATTGGTTTACCACGTGCAGTACGACTTGCTAGCGGTAGTTGGTACACTTTCAGGCGATATGTCTTACCGCGAGTAGAGAAACATAGGATGTTGTCGTGGGTATTCGCTACTAGAAGACGCTCAATGTAGTCTTCCTCTTTCATCTTAGTTGCGCTCTTACCTTTACCACCACGACGCTGAGCTTCGTAGTCACTTAGGATCTGGTACTTAACGTAACCCTCGTGAGAAAGTGTTACCACAACGTCTTCACGTGCAATCAGCTCTTCCATGTCGATATCATGGCTCGCTGCAGTGATTTCAGTACGACGAACATCACCAAATGCATCACGAACTGATTCTAGTTCTTCACGAATCACTTCCATCAAACGTTCTGTGCTTGCAAGAATGTGCATTAACTCAGCAATTTCTTCTAGAAGCCCCTTGTATTCATCAAGGATTTTCTCGTGCTCAAGACCAGTAAGCTTGTGTAGACGTAGATCTAGAATAGCTTGTGCTTGAGTTTCGGTCAGGAAGTACTGACCATCGCGAATACCGTATTGTGGTTCTAGCCAATCTGGACGTGCAGCATCAGTACCCGCGCGTTCTAGCATAGCTGCAACATTGCCTAGATCCCAACCACGAGCGATTAAACCTGCTTTAGCTTCTGCTGGTGTCGGAGCATTGCGGATCAATTCAATGATTTCATCGATATTCGCAAGTGCAAGTGCTAAACCTTCGAGGATATGAGCACGGTCGCGAGCTTTACGCAGTTCGTAAATAGTACGACGCGTAACAACTTCACGACGGTGATCGACGAAGCACTTCAGCATATCTTTTAGGTTGAACAGTTGTGGCTGACCGTTGTTCAGCGCAACCATGTTGATGCCGAAAGTTGTCTGCAATTGAGTTTGTGCGTAAAGGTTGTTTAAAACCACTTCGCCTACTGCATCGCGCTTACATTCGATAACAATACGCATACCGTCTTTATCTGACTCGTCGCGCAGTGCACTAATGCCTTCTACTTTCTTGTCTTTTACTAGCTCTGCAATCTTTTCAATCAGGCGAGCTTTGTTCACCTGATACGGGATCTCAGTAACAATGATGGTCTCTTTACCATTCTTGTCCGCTTCGATTTCCGCTTTAGAACGCATGTAGATTTTGCCGCGACCAGTCTTGTATGCATCAACAATACCTTTACGACCGCTGATTAACGCAGCTGTTGGGAAATCTGGACCAGGAATGTAATCCATCAATTCATCAATAGTGATCTGTTCATTATTGATGTATGCAAGACAGCCATCAATCACTTCACCAAGGTTATGTGGTGGGATGTTGGTTGCCATACCTACCGCGATACCAGAAGCACCGTTTACCAGCAGGTTAGGAATTTTTGTAGGTAAAACAGCTGGAATTTGCTCAGTACCATCGTAGTTTGGTACGTAGTCCACTGTTTCTTTATCTAGGTCAGCGAGAAGTTCATGGGCGATTTTCGCCATGCGAACTTCGGTATAACGCATTGCCGCCGCTGAGTCACCATCGATCGAACCGAAGTTACCTTGACCGTCGACTAGCATGTAGCGTAGCGAAAACGGCTGAGCCATACGTACGATAGTATCGTACACAGCAATATCACCATGTGGGTGATATTTACCGATTACGTCGCCAACAACACGGGCAGATTTTTTATATGGTTTATTCCAATCGTTACCTAGTACATTCATCGCGAACAATACGCGGCGGTGTACAGGCTTTAGGCCATCACGCACATCTGGTAGAGCACGACCAACGATAACTGACATCGCATAGTCTAGGTATGAACCTCGAAGCTCATCTTCAATGTTTACGGGCGTGATCTCTTTCGCTAGATCGCTCATAGAGCCATTATCCCTCTATTTGTAGATCGTATGTACAATACGCTTAAGGTGCAAAAATATAACATACATTTCAGTGGTTCGGCATTACTTTCCCTCTCCTTTTATCAGGTTGTGAGGTTGGTTGTGAATCAAACGTCGAGAAATTGCACACTGATCTTATATCTTGCTGATTAGTGGCTACATTTTGTTCAATAGTCGATAAAAGTGCCCCCTCCTTGTGGAGTGTTATCATTTAAAGGGTATAATGCCCCATTCAAGGAAGCTGGTTAATTAATAGAGTTGTTATGACCCAATCACAAAACGTCGATCCAAATGAAATTAAGAAGTTTGAGGATATGGCCTCACGCTGGTGGGATTTGGAGGGCGAATTTAAGCCACTGCACCAAATCAACCCATTACGTTTAGACTATGTTCTTGACAAGGCTGACGGCTTATTTGGAAAAACCGTCCTCGATGTCGGTTGTGGCGGCGGTATTCTTGCTGAAAGCATGGCAAAGCAAGGTGCCGTGGTGACTGGTCTAGATATGGGTAAAGAGCCCCTTGAAGTTGCTCGCCTTCATGCCCTTGAAACAGGAATTAAGCTCACTTACATCCAGAGTACCATCGAAGATCACGCTGTCGACAATGCAGGTAAGTACGATGTTGTGACCTGTATGGAGATGCTAGAACATGTTCCTGATCCTCAGTCAGTCATTCGCTCATGTGCAGCACTTGTAAAGCCTGGTGGTCATGTTTTCTTCTCTACTCTCAACCGTAACGTTAAGTCGTATCTGTTTGCGATTGTGGGTGCAGAGAAGCTGCTTAAAATCGTTCCTGAAGGAACTCATGACCACGAGAAGTTTATTCGTCCCGCTGAACTGATTAAGATGGTCGATCACACCGATTTGACCGAAATGGCGATAACTGGTCTGCACTACAACCCTCTTACCGACACCTATAAACTAGGTCGAAATGTTGACGTGAACTACATCGTCCACACTCAAAAGTTTTAGCAAATTTCACCTGATTAAAGACAAGGTTATGTTTAAGGCGGTAGCACAAGCTCACCGCCTTTTTTAGTTCTTTTTTAACCTATTTTTGTCGATCTGATTCCAATTTAATCAACTCAATAATCGCACTCAAAATTGAGTAAAGATCAAGGGATTTTTTTTTGTTTATGGTTACTTCTAAACCGATCCTCAAAGTGCAGTTTTACACAATCTTTGCTGCTCTAACTTCATCGGTTAGTAGACACTTACTGTTTTTTTCATTTTTGTTAGTTATCCACAAGTCATCCAAGATCTGCAACTTGAAATACAGTGGGGATAGCACTATCTTGTAATCCGCACCTCGGTGCACCCCTATATGTTGTGTTTGTACTACAATATATAGATAGACTTTGATCACAAAGCCGGAACGAATTTTACAAGAATTACACAAAAATCCGGCTTTAATCAGTTTTGTTAGGGAAATGAAGCAGAATGAACCAACAACTTACCGTTACAAAGCGTAACGGACGCAAAGAAAGTATTGATCTTGAAAAGATCCATCGCGTTATTACCTGGGCTGCAGAAGGTCTAGATAACGTCTCTGTATCTCAAGTAGAACTGCGCGCTCACATTCAGTTCTATGACGGTATTACAACCTCTGATATTCATGAAACTATCATCAAATCAGCGGCTGACTTAATCTCAGAAGAGACGCCTGACTACCAATACCTTGCTGCTCGATTAGCTGTATTCCACCTGCGTAAAAAAGCGTACGGTCAGTATGAGCCACCAACGTTATATGATCATGTATCTCATCTTGTTGAAATGGGCAAATACGACAAGCACATTCTGGTAGACTACACCAAAGCAGAGCTGGATGAGCTAGATGATTACCTAGACCACAAACGTGACCTAGACTTTTCATACGCTGCTGTTAAACAGCTAGAAGGTAAGTACTTTGTACAGAACCGCGTATCAGGTCAGATCTACGAAAGTGCTCAGTTCCTATACATTCTTGTTGCGGCTTGTTTGTTTGCTAAGTATCCAAAAGAGACTCGTCTTGATTACATCAAGCGTTTCTACGATGCGACTTCAACATTCAAAATTTCTCTACCTACACCAATTATGTCTGGTGTACGTACTCCTACTCGTCAGTTCAGTTCATGTGTACTGATCGAGTGTGGTGATAGCTTAGATTCTATCAATGCGACGGCGAGCTCTATCGTTCGTTATGTATCACAACGTGCTGGTATCGGTATCAACGCAGGTCGTATCCGCGCTCTAGGTTCAGAGATCCGTGGTGGCGAAGCATTCCACACTGGTTGTATCCCGTTCTACAAGTATTTTCAAACTGCGGTGAAATGTTGTTCTCAGGGCGGCGTTCGTGGCGGTGCAGCGACCGTATTTTACCCACTATGGCACGGTGAATCTCAAGCACTTATGGTCCTGAAAAATAACCGTGGTGTAGAAGAAAACCGTGTTCGTCATATGGACTACGGCGTTCAGTTGAACCGTTTGATGTACCAACGTCTGGTTGAGGGTGGCAACATCACGCTATTCTCGCCTTCTGACGTTCCTGGACTTTACGACGCGTTCTTCCAGAACCAAGATGAGTTTGAGCGCCTATACGTTCAATATGAAAATGATCCATCAATCAAAAAAGAGACCGTAAAAGCAATTGAGATGTTCTCTATCTTGATGCAAGAGCGTGCCTCTACAGGTCGTATCTACATTCAGAACGTTGACCACTGTAATACTCACAGCCCATTTGACGCTGAAGTTGCACCAGTCCGTCAGTCTAACCTGTGTCTTGAGATTGCACTGCCGACCAAACCGTTAACCAACGTTGAAGATGACTCTGGCGAAATCGCACTGTGTACTCTGTCTGCATTTAACTTGGGTTCAATTAAGTCGCTCGACGATTTTGAAGAGCTGTCAGATCTTGTTGTTCGCGCTCTTGACGCACTGCTTGATTACCAAGACTACCCTCTTCCAGCGGCGTACAAATCTACTATGAACCGTCGTACTCTAGGTGTGGGCGTTATCAACTACGCCTACTACCTTGCTAAGAATGGCGTGAAATACTCTGATGGCAGCGCAAACGGCCTAACTCACCGTACATTTGAAGCGATTCAATACTACTTGTTGAAAGCATCAGTAGCACTAGCAAAAGAGCAAGGTAAGTGTCCTCTATTCGAAGAGACAAACTACGCGAAAGGTCTACTTCCTATCGACACTTACAAGAAAGACGTGGATAAGATCTGTGATGAGCCGCTGCACTATGACTGGGATGGCCTACGCCAAGAGATCATGACACATGGTCTGCGTAACTCTACCTTAACTGCGTTGATGCCTTCTGAGACCTCTTCTCAGATTTCTAACGCGACTAACGGCATTGAGCCGCCACGTGGCTATGTATCAGTGAAAGCGTCTAAAGATGGTATCTTGAAGCAAGTTGTTCCCGAGTTCACTGAGTACAAAAACAACTATGAGCTACTGTGGAACATTGGTTCGAACGAAGGTTACTTGCACCTAGTTGGTATCATGCAGAAGTTTGTTGACCAAGCTATCTCTGCAAACACTAACTACGACCCAACGCGTTTCGAAAGCGGTAAAGTACCAATGAAGAAACTGCTGCAAGATCTTCTTACTGCGTATAAGTTCGGTGTTAAGACGCTTTACTACCATAACACACGTGATGGTGCGAGCGACGACCAGAAGGACGCTGTACAACCACAAGATGACGATTGCGCAGGCGGCGGTTGTAAGATTTAATCCCTGGCCCACTTTCAGTGGCTAAGGCATAACAAATTATTCGCCCCTCTTGTAACGAGGGGCATAAAAGGAATTGAGGCATCATGGCTTACAGTACTTTTAACCGAAACAAAAATGACCAGCTAAAAGAACCAATGTTCTTAGGTCAGTCAGTAAACGTAGCGCGCTACGACCAACAGAAATTTGAGATTTTCGAAAAGCTGATTGAAAAGCAGCTTTCATTTTTCTGGCGTCCAGAAGAAGTTGACGTATCTAGCGACCGTATCGATTACAACAAGCTACCAGAGCATGAAAAACACATTTTCATCTCTAACCTAAAATACCAAACCTTGCTTGATTCTATTCAAGGTCGTAGCCCAAACGTTGCACTACTTCCCCTTGTTTCACTACCAGAAGTAGAAACGTGGATCGAGACTTGGTCTTTCTCTGAAACGATTCACTCTCGCTCATACACGCACATCATTCGTAACATCGTGAACGATCCTGGTTTGGTGTTTGACGATATCGTAGAGAACGAGCATATCCTAAAACGTGCTGAAGACATTTCTCACTACTACGATGATCTGATTAAGATGACCAATGACTACCACCGCTATGGCGAAGGTACTCATCAGGTTAACGGTGAAGAGATCACCATTAAACTGCATGACCTGAAGAAGAAACTATATGTGTGTCTAATGTCGGTTAATGCATTAGAAGCCATTCGTTTCTACGTAAGTTTTGCTTGTTCATTCGCATTTGCTGAACGTGAGCTTATGGAAGGTAACGCTAAAATCATCAAGCTAATTGCTCGTGATGAAGCACTTCACTTAACCGGTACGCAGCATATGATCAACCTACTGCGCAACGGTCAGGATGACTTCTCATTCATGCAAATCGCTGAAGAGTGTAAGCAAGAGTGTTTCGATCTGTTCAAAGCAGCAGCAGAGCAAGAGAAAGAGTGGGCGGAATACCTATTCAAAGATGGCTCGATGATCGGTCTGAACAAAGACATTCTTTGCCAATACGTTGAATACATCACCAACATCCGTATGCAGGCTGTCGGTCTTGATGCAGCTTACCCTGAAGCGACATCTAACCCGATTCCTTGGATCAATGCATGGTTATCTTCAGACAACGTGCAGGTTGCGCCGCAAGAAGCAGAAATCTCATCTTACCTTGTCGGTCAGATCGACAGTGATGTTCGCGCGGACGACTTTAAGGACTTTGAACTGTAATGCCCAATATCAAAATTAACGGCCTCACTGCTATCCAGTCTCACCCATCAAATACCATTTTGGAAACGATGGAGAACGCTGGGTTAGAGCCAGAATATAACTGTCGAGATGGTCATTGTGGCGCTTGCCGCTGCACCCTGGTTTCTGGAGAAGTGGAATACGTTGGTTTTGCAATGGCTTACACGCAAGAGAAAGAGATTTTGCCGTGCATCTGTAAAGCGAAGTCAGACATCGAGATTGAGGGTGTCAACTACGTACTAAAAGAGAAGCGCGCATAACAACTTGCACTGTTCTAACCACAAACGGCCGATATCATTATGATGTCGGCCGTTTTATTTTGTGTTCTTCAGCTTAACGGATTAACCTTTTGTTACAAGAAGACTCGTCTCATCCATTAGTCGTAAATTTTCTGGATTTAGTCGTAGGAATAAGGTCTGATCACAGCGTTTAGAAAAACATATTCCATTACATCTCTAACTCGCTGTGTCAGTCACATAACCCTACCACTCACTGATCAGAAGCCAAAACTCTATTCTCTAGACCTTTTGAATGATAACGCCAATATGAATAACTATTCACCAAAATATTGAAGTGAAAGCTAAACTAATTTTGTGGTTGTACCTGAGATTTAAGCTCGCGACAAAAACTGATCGGCTGTCACCATGGAGACAGACTTGTCTGCAATCTCCCTGCCATCGTCATCGAACAACGATAGGTGATAGCCAAGGCTATCTTCGCCTCGCTTCTCTTTTGGAGCTTGCAGCCATAATGAGATCATATCTTGACGACCATCCCTAACCGCCTCACCCAAAAGGACTTTTTGGCTTGCAACCTGATACCACACAATGATTTTTGATTGACCAAACATGCGAACCTCCTTGAACAGTTTGCAAATCGAATAGTCAGTTTAAAGGTTATTGTGAAGAATGCACGTTGCAAAAGTAAGACAAGTTTCTGTTCTATTGAAAATCATCGCGTTAAGCATTATATGATTTTTGCATAAGAAAATAATATGAGACGACACGAGTAATAAGAAACATATTCATTCACTTATTACAGAACAGCAGTCTGAGCCAGTTTGACAAAACTGGCTCGCTCTTCTAGCTGAATAACTATGCTTTGAGGACGCTTCGTGGAACGAACATTTCCTTTTCTCTAGTTAGAGAACTGTAGGAAACGAACATCGGCTTAGCGCTTAGGTAACGACGTAACATATCAGCCGCCACTGTGGTGATAACGAGAACTTGCTCATCGCGACTGTAATTACGATTCAAGGTCAAGGTTTGCCCCCACTCCCCCTCCGGTGCCGCAATCGCCACGGAAAAGGTTTTGTCGGATACCTTACCTGTCACAATCGCCAGATCCGTTGCACATTTATCTTTGGTCGCCCCTGCAAGGGCAAAGGCCGCCGCCAATGGATCATCATTCGAATCTCCAACAGCAACACGCTCACCTAACACCCAACCATGACCACAGTATTGGGCTGCTTCGGAGTCTGAGTGCAAACATTGAGACAACGCACCAAAGGTTGACTGCTCAGCGGTCGATATCGAGTACTGTTTCTCTTGAATGAGGAAAGCAAGATGTTCTGGCATCGACTCATCGACACTCACGACATTACTTTCAATCAAGTTGAAAATGATTTGTAGCAGCTTGACGCGATTATCCAAATCGTTCTTTGGACCAAACAGTTTCACTTCGATGTATGGAAGGTATGAACGATAGCCAAGCGTGTACCCTTGAGGCAACTGAACTTTATCAAGTTTATCGGACAGCGCAGACTCTGAGGTGCCAAATGTGTAGAGTTTACTGCACTCGAGACCCGCAATATCGGGATGAACTTGCTTCATATCCGGTAGGATCTGTTGATCGACCATTAACTTGAATTCACTCGGTACCCCAGGAGTGAAATAAAAATCACAGTTATTGAAAGTAACTTTGAACCCGCAAGCCGTTCCAATCGGGTTATCGAGTAGAACGGAATCTTTTGGCAACATGGCTTGTTTGCGATTGCTTTCTGGCATAGTGACACCACGAGCAGCAAAAAAACGCTCTAGTTTTTCCAACCATTCAGGATACAGCACCAACTCTGTTTCGGCGGCTTCTGCGGCTGCCTGAGCACTTAAATCATCGCTAGTTGGCCCCAAACCACCGTTTACAATGACAATGTCGCTATTGAAACTGAGCATCATAAGCTCTTCCACTAGCGCAGACATTTCATCGCCAACCGTTGAACGCTTGGTCAGACTGTAACCATTTTCGAAAAATCGACGTGACAACCACGCAGCATTGGAATCAACAATATCTCCGTGAAGAACTTCTTCCCCAGTGCTTAGCATTGCGATTTTTAACATCATTTATCCTTTGTGGGAAACCTCTCACGTTCGTGAGTTTAACTTATAAATACTATTCTCATAGTCCTAAAATCGAACCAATTACTTATTTAGGACAATTACGGGTTTCTATTCCGCTAAGTTTATAAGATAATTGTGAACCTGATCATTAAAATAATAACGATGGAGTTTTCTGTGTTCAAAAAAAGCATTGCTGCTTTAATGTTGTCAGCGTCTGCTTGCGCCAACGCTAATGTTTATGAATCAAATCAACACATTGAGTTTTCGTATACAGTAGATCAAGCTGAGACCGACACGTTCTACAATCACTCCTATCAATATCAATCTAAAGATCCTTATTGGTTAAGTTTGACCGAAAATGATCTCAAACTTGAAGATCAGGGGCTGCCAAAGTATCTCACGCCTTCAAGCGAAAAAGATTGGGACTACCTTATGGGTCAGACTTACACCATCTTAGGTTTGAGCGTTGCAACTGTCGGCTTGATGACACTACTTCCAGAATCTATCACAAAGTGGGATGAAGAAGATCGTGACTTAAGTGGCCTTGGTAAAAAATGGAAAGATAACGTCACTGATGGCCCAGTTTGGGACCGTGATGAACATTTCCTCAACTACATCATGCACCCATATTTTGGTGGTGTTTACTACACCGCAGCTCGCCATGCTGGATTCAATGAATTTGAGTCGTTCCTTTACTCTGCCACTATGTCGACATTCTTCTGGGAATACGGCGTCGAGGCCTTCGCAGAGATCCCGTCATGGCAAGATATCTTCATTACTCCGTTCTTTGGTGCGGTTGTCGGTGAAATGATGTTCGAAGCAGAACAAGATATCGTAGCTTCTGGTGGCGAAGTCATGGGTTCTGAAACCATGGGTGGCATTACCCTATTCTTCCTCAACCCTGTTGGCCATATTCATGGCTGGGTCAGTGACGCATGGGGCGGCAGCGCTGAGTTCCAGTACAGCAGCAAACCTTGGTTTGGTAACCAAGATGCAGCTAAGTTCGCCATGGATGCGGGTGCGAGCTACGATGATGTTTTCTACGGCGTAGAAATGAAAATCACCTTCTAAATACCTCTCAATCCTATGAAAAAGCGACGTCTCTACGTCGCTTTTTTTGTGCTCGCTACGTGATATTAGTAATGCCAACAATAGATTAGGTTTAAAAGTTGACCCAAGTCAAACCTAACATTTGCCACAATCCTAAACTGAATTTAGGCAGTCATCCTCCTATAGGTTTGGACCGATGAATCTTGCCTGTATCAACGCTAGGAGGCCCACTATGCAAAGCACATTTATCGTTAATTTCGTCGGTAAAGCAACACCTGCGACAATTAAGCAGTTAGCCGCAATCACCCATGAGAATGGTGGTAAGTGGTTAATCAGTAAAGTTAATTTTATTGAGGATCAAGTTGCTGCGGTAATAAAAGTTGAGCTGCCTACTGAGAATGCCGAGGTGGTCAAAGATGCTTTCAATGGTCACCCAGATTTACTGGTACAAATCACGGAATCCGATCAGGCCAATCATCACGTTGATACCATCTACCAATTAAGACTCGATTCCAACGATCGAGCGGGTATTGTCAATGAGATCACTCATGTACTTGATGGTCAAGGTATTAATATTCTAGATATGGATTGTCAGCGCGTATTTATCGCTGGTGGTGGCGGTGTCAGTTCAAGTCTATTTACCGCAAATATGGCAATAAGATTACCTAAAGAGCTCGACATCAAAGATGTCGCTAATGAACTGGAGTCTCTCAGTGAAGATACTCGCGTCTTAGTTGAAAGCTAAGGCAGTTTGTTAAAAAAAGAGAGCGCCAATGTCGCTCTCTTTTTCGTTGCTAGTCGAAGTCAGTCAATCTTATTTCACTGACCATTGAGACAATGAACGTTTAAAGTCTGAATAGTCGAACTCGTTCAGCTTTTCGATCGAACCATTAGAGCGTTCACAGTAAACCGAAGGCATGCGAAGCCCGTTAAACCAGTTGAGTTTAACCATGGTATAACCTGCACTGTCCAAAATGTGCAGACGCTGACCAATCTTTAGTGGTTGTTCGAAGTTAGCAACACAGAATTGGTCGCCAGCCAGACAAGAACAAGAACCAATTACGTACTCGTGCTCACCGTTCTCTGATGCTTCAAGAATCGATGCTGGCTCATTGTAAATAAGCGTATCCAAACGGTGTGCTTCTGTCGCCGAATCAACAATAGCCGTTTTCTTTACGTTCTCAACAATATCAACCACAGTCACAACAAGATCAGTGGTTTTAGTGATGATTGCTTCACCCGGCTCTAGATACATTTGAACGCCGTGTTTTTGCGCAAACGCCTTTAGCGCCAAACCTAGTTTTTCGATATCGTAGCCAGGCCAAGTGAAGAACACACCACCACCCATGCTTACCCAATCAAGTTTGTCGAGGTATTCGCCAAACTGCTCTGAGATAGCATCAAGCAAGCCGATAAATGCGTCCACATCTTTGTTCTCACAGTTCATGTGGAACATCACGCCATCAATTTCGTCAAAAATTTGCGGTTCAATGTGATCGGCTTGAACACCTAAGCGCGAAAACTGACGCGCAGGGTTAGCAAGGTCTTGTCCTGCATAGCTCACACCTGGATTCAAACGTAATCCTAGTGATGCTTTGCCCTCAACAATGTGACGGTAGGCTGCCAACTGGCTTTGAGAGTTGAAGATCATCTTGTCACAGATATCCGCAACTTCACGTACGTCTTCTTCACTGTATCCGACGCTATAAGCGTGTGTTTCGCCACCAAATGTTTCGTAGCCAAGCTTAACCTCAAATGGGCCAGAGCTTGTTGTACCATCAAGATACGGCTTAATGATGTCAAACACCCCCCAAGTTGAGAAACATTTCAGCGCCAGCACCAGCTTAACACCTGAAATCTCTTTAAGCTGTTTCGCTTTCTCGAGGTTTTCAACCAACTTATCTTCATTGATCATAAAGTAAGGGGTTTTAAGTTCGTTATGTTGCATTCTAATACCTTGAGTAGGTTCACTCTAAAATCGAATAAAGCCGATGCAAAGCATCGGCTTAAATTTTATCTGTCAGTCGTTCAGGCCGATTACTTCAGCTTATGGATAACAGGCTGACCAACTTCCAGCTCCTGAACATGCCAATCTAGGCCGATTTCTGGCATTGTTTCTAGGAACGGATCTGGGTCAAGCTGTTCCATGTTGAACACGCCTTTGTCCGCCCACTTACCGCGGAAGAATTGAAGCGCAGCAGTGATTGCAGGAACACCCGTTGTGTAAGAAATCGCTTGGTGTTCTACATCTTCATATGCAACTTCATGATCCGCATTGTTGTAGATGAAGACACTGCGCTCTTTGCCGTCTTTTTTACCCTGAACCCAAGTACCGATACAGGTTTTACCTGTGTAACCCGGTGCAAGGGAAGTAGGGTCTGGCAGTAGTGCTTTTAGAACATGAAGAGGCTGTACAACAGTTCCGTCATGCAGTGTTAATGGCTCTGGACTCAGTAGACCAATATCACGCATACAGTTGAAGTAGTTTAGGTATCTGTCACCAAAGCCCATCCAGAACTCAATACGTTTTGCAGGAATGAACTCTTGCATTGAACGAACTTCGTCGTGCGCCATTGAGTAAACTTTATGCTTACCTACAAGTGGGAAGTCAAATTCAAGCATACGTGAGTGACACGGTACTTGCTTCCACTCTTCGTTTTCCCAGTAGAATGAGTCGCCTTGGATTTCAAGCATGTTTGTTTCTGGGTCAAAGTTTGTCGCAAACTTCTTACCATGGTCACCTGCGTTTACGTCCATCACATCAATCGTGTCGATTTCATCGAACAGATGCTTAACCGCATACGCTGCAAATACTGATACCACACCTGGATCGAAACCTGCGCCAAGAATACCTGTGATACCCGCTTGTTCGAACTTCTCACGGTAACCCCATTGCCAGTCGTACGCTTGAGGAACTTGCTGACCTTCTGAGCACAAGTCTACAGCAACTGAGGTATCTAGGTAGCTAACTTTAGTTTGGTAACATGCTTCCATAATCTTGATGTTGACCCACGGAGGACCAGCGTTGATAACAAGATCAGGTTTAACGTCGTTGATCAGTGCAACCAACGCATCCACGTCATCTGCGTTCACTGCGCGAGATTCTAGCTTTTTAGAAGGATCTTTGAGGTTGTTCTTCTTTTGAATAGACTCAATGATTTTTTCACATTTACCGACTGTGCGCGAAGCGATGGTAATATCACCTAGAACATCGTTATTTTGTGCCGCTTTGTGAGCAACAACCCATCCGACACCACCTGCACCAATTTGTAGAATAGCCATAGTATTTGTTACCTTTATTTTGCTAGCTCAATCGCCAGTGTATTGATTTTGTTCAGTAAAGATTCGAAGTCAGAAATCTTTAAACATGGATTTAAAATTGTAAACTTCAGTGCCGATTTACCATCAACCATAGTCTCACCTAGCACCGCTATTCCGCGGACTAAAGCCTCTAGTCTTACGACTTTATTCAGCTCATCGAGATCAGTGGCGTTTGGATTCACCGCACGGAACAGCACCGTAGAAAGAGAAGGCTGAGCCAGTAACTCAAACCCTTCATGTACGTCAACAAGTTCAGCAACACGCTGAGTTTGTTCAATAACGTGATCGTACATTTCTCCCAGGGTATCTGGACCGACACTCTGCATTGTCATGAACACTTTTAACGCATCAAAACGCTTGGTCGTCGCGATTGACTTATCGACCAGATTCGGTAGCTCATCATGTTCGCGATTCAGATAATCAGCATGGTGAAGCAGGAATCGGAAGTTAGCTTTGTCTTTAAGGAGAATCGCACCACAACTGATTGTTTGATAGAACAACTTGTGGAAATCAACGCTAACAGAATCTGCACGCTCAATACCCGCTAGACGGTCTTTGTGGCTGCTTAAGATCAGCGCACCACCATAAGCACTGTCAACGTGGAACCACATCTGGTTTTGCTGTGCGAGATCGGCAATTGCCGCTAGGTCATCAATGGCGCCATGATCGGTTGTCCCCGCTGTACCCACGACCGCGAAAGGAATCAGGCCTTGACCCAGCAGAGCCTCAACTTCTGCCTGTAACGCTGCCACTTTCATCGTGCCATTTGGATTGGCATCAACGCAGCATACCGCGCCTTCACCGAGCCCAAGCAGAGATGCGGACTTCTGTACTGTGAAGTGAGACTTTTTCGAACACAGAATGCGAAGCTTTGAGGCGTAATCAGGTAAGCCTTGCTTTTGCACTGAGTGAGAGTTCAGTCTATCCGCTACCCAGTCACGCGCTAGCAACAAACCCATTAAGTTACTTTGCGTACCACCACTAGTGAATACACCGTCTGCTTTTGAACCTAGGTCATACTTGCTGCACATCCAGTCTACGACTTTTTGCTCAACATAAGTGGCTGCTGACGATTGATCCCAAGAATCCATTGATTGGTTTAGCGCCGCGATCATCGCTTCCGCGATTACCGATGGCATCAATGGTGGCGTATGTAGATGAGCAATACAGTCTGGATGCTGAACAATGATTGAGTTTTTCGCGACTAATTCCGCCGTTTCACCAATAATGTCTGCAAGTGGCGCGTTTCTGTTATCTAGGTCAACAGCGTTGATCGCTTGCTCCAATAGCTTTGGTTCTAGACCAGAGTATGGCGCGTCAACTTGTTCAAACACGGCTTTCATCGCTGAAGTCGCGTGGTTCATCATTTTGGCAAACTCACGACCGCCTGCTTCACCAGTTTGGATAAAGTGCTGTTTCCAGCTCTCATTCGCCTGCTCAGGGGACACTGGGTTGCCGCCAGCAACAAGAATCGCTTCTTCAATCACACGTAACGCAAAATCGATTTGCTCGAAAGAGATAATCAGAGGAGGAAGGAAACGGATAACCGAACCGTCACGCCCACCTTTTTCTACCATCAGACCACGCTCTAGCGCTGCACGCTGAATCTTCAGTGTCAGTTGACCATCAGATACCGGCTCACCGAATTTATTCAGTTCACTGCCTGGCTTACGGATCTCAACACCTAGCATCAAGCCTTTGCCACGCACTTCTGCGATACAATCTACTCGCTTTTGAATGCCTTCAAGACCAAGACGCAGATATTGACCTGCGATGTTGGCATGCTCAACTAAGTTATCACGTTGGATAATTTCTAGTGCTTTGGCACCCGATACCATCGCAAGTTGGTTACCGCGGAAAGTCCCTGTGTGTTCACCTGGTTTCCATGTGTCGTGCTGCTTGTTGATAACCAGCAACGACATAGGCATACCGCCACCAATCGCCTTTGATAAACACAGTACATCAGGAATGATACCCGCTTCTTCAAACGCGAAGTTGTAGCCAGTTTTACCAACACCACACTGAATTTCGTCAAAAATTAGTAGGATACCGTGTTCATCACAGATACGACGTAACTCACGTAACCAAAAAGCAGGCGCAGGAATGACCCCACCCTCACCCTGCACTGGTTCTACAATGATGGCGGCTGGCTTCATAATGCCCGCTTCATCATCGTTTAGCAGACGTTCGATATACCAGATACTTGCTTTAGCGCCTTCATCACCACCCAATCCAAACGGACAGCGTAGGCTGTAAGGGAAAGGCATAAAGTGAACATCAGACATCAAACCGGTACGACGAGCCTTGGTACCCAAGTTACCCATCATGCCCATGGTTCCGTTAGTCATACCATGGTATGCACCTCGGAAAGCGAACATGGTATTACGACCAGTAGTCTGCTTAGCTAATTTGATCGCAGCTTCAACGGCGTCAGCGCCTGAAGGACCACAAAACTGAATAACACAGTTGTCGCCTAATTGCTGAGGAAGAAAGTGCTTAACACTCTTAATGAATTTTGTTTTGGCTTCCGTTGCAATATCAAGAGTCTGATATGGCAAACCGCTGTCAAGTTCATCCTTAAGTGCTTGGTTGATCTCTGGATGGTTATAGCCCAATGCTAACGTACCAGCACCAGCCAAACAGTCTAGAAATAGCTGTCCGCGGGTATCTTCAACAAGCACACCGTAGGCTTGCTTGATTGCGATAGGTAGACGACGAGGGTAAGAGCGTACGGCAGATTCGTGCTGCTCTTGATCAATCAGTACTTGGTCTGGCGTCAAATCGTAGATGCCATTCAATACTGGAATTTGTGTAGAAAAAGGGGTTGCGATATCGGTGTTCATCACTGCGTTATCGACTTCAAAGGCTGTGCTCATGATCTAATCCCTTGAAATGTAATTATCCCTCAGCAGAACAATGTCTGAATTGAGGGTAAAGCAAGCCGTTCCGCGATCGAAATAAATAACGCGTACGACAATTCGCTCCATCATTACGATGGACTACATAGAAGAAAATTTAGATCAAGGTTCAGTAATGCAACTGTCTTGTAAAACAGGGCATTGTGGTAGAACTAAGCTGATTAGTGTAGTTTTGTTTAGTGGATTCAATGTTGGGTTTCCCATTCACATGTCTTCAGCGACATAAGTATCCCGTCTATCGACAAAAGGGTTTGTCGATACCTACCCTACGTGATGTTCACTCAGCCCGAATGCCATCACGCGTATCCCCCAGAATATCGAATTACGACTCATCTCCGAGATTGCCGCGAAAATTAACATAATTCGAATTCATCTGGCAATATTTTTTGACCTGCACTTTTGAAATAATGACCCAATTATCAAAAAGGCCAACCGTTTGGCTGGCCATTTTATTGGTTAATTATGCTGCATCTGTTTTCAATACTTGAGCCAATAATTCCAACTCATTGGTGATCGCATTGTTCTCGATGAAACCTGCCTCTTCAAAGGCTGTGGTCATTCCCTCTAACACTATGGTTTGCTCTCGTCCCTCATCTGACACGGTCATAACAATGTCATCACCGTCTATTTCAGTGCTGATGGAATCGATAAGATCACCCAGCAGTACGCTGTCATCTTGTTCCAAAATACCGCGTAAATCGATCAAATCACTACCGAGCTCAAAGTTGTCAACAACATCGGTTCCGTTATCTAAGGTACCATCGAGCCAAGTGAACACGTTGTCCTCGCTATCACCGAGCATCATTTGATTACCCAAATCGGCATTCATTTCATCTCCTTGAGCTGCGGAAAGCACTTCATACTCTGGAGATTCCGATACATCAATGGTCACGGTTGATTCGTTACTCACTGCTAAATCTGAATCGACAGCCACATAGTCAAAAGTGATGTCTTCAGTGATATCTTGTGTACCTGACAAGTAACGTAACTCCCAGTTGCCCCCTGTCGAACTTAGTTCCATCTTCACAATTGGGTTATCTGGAGAGGAGTAACTAAATTCGTAAAGAATTTGCTCGTTACCCACGTCACCCTCATCTTTATGGTATTGCTCTACATGAGTCGTACCATCGGCAAACGTATATGTAACCTCGACATAGACATTACTGTTGGCGACAAATGAGCCCCCCATACCATCTAAGCCAAAGGTCACCACACCGAGAGGGTTGTTGCTAAGATCAACGATTAATTTTTCCTCTTTATTCATACCACTACCATCGGTATCACCGATACCCCAACCAACATGGGCAGGGCCGCCGGTGTATTGTTTGAGCGGTTTATCGTTGTTGTCGACAATCGATATGCCGATGGTATTGCCATTCTCTAAAGTGATTAGACGTTCGGTATCACTGACCCACTCACCCCAGTTATAGAAGCCATCTTCGTCAAGAACAATATTCTCTGGGTCGCCGCTATACCCCATTTCAAATGGCTCGCCCAGTCCTGGGACAAAAGTAAAGTTGCTAGGATCAAATAACTTAGCAGGGTCAATATCATTACCTAATACGTGAAGATCTGCTTCAGTAATCACTCTGGTTTCACCAAAGTCATCGGTATAGAGCAAGGTGCCGTATTGTGGCAAAGAGGTTATCATCACGTTGAGCTCAACACCATTAAAGTCATCATCTTCATCTGAAATGTGGTCGAGTAGTTCGTCATCAGAGTCGAATATAATCGGCACAATGATCGCTTCACCCGCATCAACGTTAAAGTCTTCGGTAACTGGTAGTTCGTTAACGTTAAGCTCCGTTAGGTCAACCACGACTTCCGTAGTGAGTTCACCATCTGACGCCACCACCGTAATAGAGTGCTCGTTAGAAAGTAATTCAAAGTTATTGGTAAACGCGGCCACCCCTGCTGCGGTGAGGGAGATTTCGCCGGTAGCACTGTCGATTTCAAACAAGTCTTGGCCTGCAAGCTGAACATTCGAACTGATGCTGTAGCTCACCACATCACCCGCATCTTCATCGGTGGCGGTCACGGTACCTAACACATAGGCGTCAGAGGAATTTTCGTTGTAGGTGAACGAATAACCACCTTCAGGTTGATCAAACTCAGGGGCTTCGTTGAGATCCAACTCGGACAAATCAACGTCCACTGATGTTTCAAGCTCACCATCCGATGCCACTACCGTGATGGTGTGCTGATTGTCTGGCAATTCATAATCGTTGGTGAAGGCGTCTACCCCTGCTGCGGTGAGAGAGATTTCGCCAGTCACACTGTCTATTTCGAACAAGTCTTGACCATCAACCTGAACATTCGAACTGATGCTGTAGCTCACCACATCACCCGCATCTTCATCGGTGGCGGTCACGGTACCTATCACATAGGCGTCAGAGGAATTTTCGTTGTAGGTGAACGAATAACCACCTTCAGGTTGATCAAACTCAGGGGCTTCGT
>NZ_JBNJOJ010000047.1:0-26133 GCF_050113655.1 Vibrio sp. TRT 29B02 | reverse complement strand
TCGCTTCTCGCTTCTCGCTTCTCGCTTCTCGCTTCTCGCTTCTCGCTTCTCGCTTCTCGCTTCTCGCTTCTCGCTACTATTCTGTAAACAATGTCTCGTACTTCACAAACGCAGTCTGTGTCTCGCCATAGTAAAGCGTGCCATTGGACTGAATGGCCACACGTAACCAGCTCTCTTCAGATTCAGGTTTCGGCAGGGAAACCATCCATTGTTGTCCACTACTATCTGCGGATTGCATATCAACGGGCTGTCCGCTCTGCTCTTGGCCGTTAACCAGCGACAGTTTTACTCCTTCTAAAGGAAAAGCGGATTTTAGCGACAGTTCTAGCCCTTGTGCTGTGAGTTTTTCGGAGCGAAATTGCACTTTAAAATCACCGTTGGTCATGTCGCATAAACCACTGGTATAACGACAGTTAGACTTAGCCGCCAGCTTATATGTTTCCCCTTCCACAGCGGCATGAGGTTTCTCACTCAACGCGATATCTGCGCCGAAATAGGCAATGATGGAAAGAATCGGGGCGATCAGTAAGGCGATGATTAAGTGCTTATTTTTGAACATCTTGGCTTCCTTGCTACAACAGACAGCGAATACGGTAACTGAAATTTGAGAAGAAAAAAGCCCCAGATGGGGCTTTTGTGGTTTGGATTAGATTTTAGTGGTCAACAGCACCGCCAGCACCAGCTGGTACACGTACGTGTTCAACCAGATCTTTCACTTCTTGTGGAGTTTCTGCTGTTACTTTCGATACAGCGAATGCCACGATGAAGTTGAATAGAGCGCCAATTGCACCAAATGCATTTGGTTCAATGCCTAGGAACCAGTTGCTGCCCCAGCTCTCTAGATATTTCCACTCAGGGATGAATAGAATACCTTTGTGCTGGAACACATAGAACAGCGTGATACTGATACCCGCAATCATACCTGCGATTGCACCTTCTTTATTGATGTTCTTGCTGAAGATACCCATCATTAGTGCAGGGAAGATAGAGGATGCCGCTAGACCGAACGCCAGAGCTACCGTACCCGCTGCAAATCCTGGTGGATTGAGGCCTAGATAGCCTGCCACCGCAATTGCGACCGCCATAGAAATTCGGCTGGCGAGCAGTTCTTTCTTCTCCGATATGTTTGGATTGATGACACCCTTGATTAAGTCATGGGATATCGCGGACGAGATAGCCAACAATAGACCCGCTGCCGTTGATAGTGCGGCTGCAAGACCACCCGCTGCGACCAATGCAATTACCCAGTTTGGTAGTTTAGCGATCTCTGGGTTCGCCAGTACCATAATGTCATTATCAACTTTGAGTTCGTTGGTTGCTGCATTAGATGTGTACTGGATAGCACCGTCACCATTCTTATCATCAAAGCTCAGTAGACCTGTCTTCTCCCAGTTCTTAAACCAGTCAGGACGCTCATCGTAAGCAAGGTGTTGTCCAGGTGCTGGGTTTACTGTATCCATTAGGTTCAAACGAGCCATTGCAGATACTGCTGGAGCAGTAGTGTATAGAATCGCGATGAATACGAGTGCCCAACCTGCTGAAGTACGTGCGTCACGTACCTTAGGTACAGTGAAGAAACGGATGATTACGTGTGGTAAACCAGCAGTACCGATCATAAGTGACATTGTGTACACGAACATGTTTAACGTATCACCACGGACTTGGGTCGTGTATTCACTAAAGCCAAGTTCGGTCACGACCTGATCGAGCCTATCGAGTAGATAAACATCGGTACCTTGAAGCGTACTACCTAGACCAATCTGAGGTAGAGCGTGGCCTGTTAGTTGCAGAGAGATAAAGATTGCTGGAATGGTGTAAGCTAAAATGAGTACGCAATATTGAGCAATCTGCGTGTACGTAATCCCTTTCATACCACCCATTACGGCGTACATGAATACGATACACATACCAATCAGAAGACCTGTTGAATAGTCAACTTCTAGGAAACGACCAAACGCAACGCCAACACCTTTCATCTGACCGATAACGTAAGTTACCGATGCGATGATAAGACATACAACCGCTACGATACGCGCTGCGTTTGAGTAGAAACGCTCACCTACGAACTCTGGTACAGTAAACTTGCCGAACTTACGTAGGTAAGGTGCAAGTAGAAGTGCTAGAAGTACGTAACCGCCTGTCCAACCCATTAGGAATACAGAACCGCCGTATCCCATAAAGGCGATAAGACCAGCCATAGAGATAAATGATGCAGCTGACATCCAGTCTGCTGCTGTTGCCATACCGTTGGCGATCGGGTTTACACCACCGCCAGCAACATAGAACTCTTTAGTTGATCCAGCACGTGCCCAAATCGCAATACCGATGTAAAGGATAAAGGTCGCACCAACAACGAGGTAAGTGATAGTTTTCAAATCCATCTGAGTTACTCCTTACTCATCTACGCCGAATTCACGGTCAATTTGGCGCATTTTCCACGCGTAGTAGAAAATAATACCTAGGAAGGTATAGATGGAACCTTGCTGTGCGAACCAGAAGCCCAGTTTGTAACCACCTAGTTGAAATTGATTGAGTACATCGACAAATAAGATGCCGCAGCCAAAAGAAACGACAAACCAAATCACCATTAGGCTGATCATCAGTTTTACGTTCTTATCCCAATAGGCTTTGGCTTTATCTTGACTTTCAAACGCCATTGCCGCCTCCTTACGATTGGTTTTGTTGTTAAGAAAATGTTTCAATGTCTACATTAGCAAGGGTTGGACAAGATCTCTTTTCAACTTTAGTCGTGGCATAAAAAACAAAAAGCGCCTAAAAATTAGGCGCTTAAGATAAGTGGTGGTTGTTTTTGTGATGTTAATGTTGTGTTAAATTAGCCTAAAGTCTAACGTTTCCCGCTCAAACTCAGAAATTATTTTACTAAAGGTAGAAATCTTTGATCCCCACCAGTAGGTTATTGACTGCAACGGCAGCCAAAATTAACCCCATAACACGGCTAATAATGGCGGCACCGACATTGCCAATCCATTTTTGGATATGAGTCGCTCCTAGCAGCAGTAGCAGTGTGATCAGCAGGACCAGAATCATAACCGCTGCGGTAATACTTTGATCAACCATGGCGTAGCGATGATTGTCTGTCAGCATCACGATTGCCATCATTGCCCCTGGCGAAGCGATTGACGGAATGGCGAGTGGGTAGACGGCAAGATCGGCTAAGTCGGAATGGCTCATTTCTTGAGACAGTTTTGTCTCTTGTTCTGGCTTAGACTCACCAAAAATCATCGTCAATGCAAATAACAGCAGTACCAGTCCTCCCGCAGCTTGGAAGGCGGGCAGAGGAATCTGCATTGCTTCTAGTAACAATTGACCAGCGACGAGGAAAAACAGCAAAACCCCAGTAGCAATAGCGACCGCTTTTAGTGCAACCAGACGGCGCTGTTTGGCGGTGAGGTGTTGTGTTTGGGATAGGTAAACTGGCACTGAACCAATAGGGTCAATCACCGCCCATAAGACGACGAATTGGGTAATTAACATGCTTAGCAAGAGAAGTACTCCCAGAGTTAGTGAACAGAGGGGTAAATCAGATTGATGCCTGATACAAGCATTTTAGCAAAAAAACAGTGCCGTAAGTGTTAATTTCTCGTGAATTAAGTTTCAGATTCAAGCTGTTGAAGTAAGATTACTGCTTGAGTTCGATTTTTTACACCTAACTTTCTGAAAATCGCCGTCATATGAGCTTTTATGGTGGCTTCTGATACATTTAACTCATAAGCAATCTGCTTATTTAGTAGGCCATCAGATAGCATTCCTAAAACTTTGTACTGTTGTGGCGTTAAAGTGGCAATTTTTTCTGCTAAATCGTTACAGGCCGCATTATTGGTAATGGAACCTTCTGGGAAGAAGGGGTCTCCGTTTAGCACTTGGTTTAATGCGCTAACCAACTCTCTCATATCACTCGATTTAGGAATAAAACCAAATGCACCATGGCTTTTAACTTGAGTGACTACGGCAGGTTCTTCACTTGCAGAGACAACAACAATCGGTAGGTCAGGGTATTCGGCACGAAGTTGCATCAGGCCGGACATCCCGTTGGCGCCAGGCATCTTCAGATCGAGGAGTAGCAAGTCTGGCTCATCCTCTTTCGCGAGTAACGAAAGAAGAGCATCTAAAGAATCTGCTTCCAGCAGATTCGCACCACTGACCGCCATATGCACTGATTGAAACAGGGCATTGCGAAACAGCGGGTGATCATCAGCGATGATTATGGTGTATGTCGAATCCATGACGTTAACTACTTATGAATGTTTGGTTAATAGAATTATTAACATCTTTGCATGTGTGGACAATATTTATGCGCTAAAAGTCTGAAGTGTATCGGGTTTTATTAGTGATATTGCATATAGATGCGCGAGGGTGATGGAAAAGAGCAGATGAATCAGCGTCCTCCGATGACTGAAGGACGCCGAGAGATGGCTTAAAGCTGGTGATTGTTCAGATGATTAAGGAAGGTTTTAGCGTCCATAAATCCAGTGATACGAGCGTTGGAAATTGACTCTCCGTTGGCACCCCAAAACTCAATAGTAGGTAAGCCAAGTACGCTCATTTTTTTCAGCAACTCGATATCTTGAGGTTGATTGCGAGTAACATCCGCTTGCAGCAAAACAAAGTCTTTTAGTCGCAACTCAACATCTTGCTGGTGGAAGGTGTATTTCTCAAATTCTTTACATGCAACACACCAGTCGGCATAAAAGTCTAGCATCACTGGTTTTCCGAGCTTTTTCGCTGAGTCGAGTTGCTGTTCGAGCTGGGCAACATTTTCAATCCGAATGAACTCGATTTGACTCTGTTTCTCAACACTTGCTGTGTTGCCAAAGTAGTAGTTCAATGCTGGCTGTGCTGAAGCGAATAAACCGAGCACCGCAACTATCCCAACGACACTTTGTTTCCACCCTCCAAATGAGAGTAAGTTTTTAACGTGATACAGCCAACCGAATGTCACTAGACCAAGGGCGGACCATAAACCCGTCGCCCAAGCTTCAGGCAAAATACGTTCAAGTAGGAAGATAGGAGCGGCGAGTAACACGAAACCAAACAGTGTTTTCACTCGATCCATCCAATTGCCTGCTTTAGGCAGAAGTTTATTGCCAAATACCGCGACGAGCATCAGTGGAATACCCATCCCAAGCGCTAAGGCGTAGAGTGCGACACCACCGGTGACTAAATCACCACTTTGAGCAACGTACAGAAGCGCTCCTGACAATGGAGCGGTCGTGCAGGGTGAACAGACTAGGCCAGAAATTGCTCCCATAGCAAACACGCCTAATGAGCTGCCACCTTTCTGTTTATTGCTGAGGTTGTTGAGCCAAGTCTGAACCGAACTAGGAAGCTGCAAACTGTAGAGGCCAAACATCGATAGTGCTAGGGCAACGAATAGTGCGCTGAGTCCGATCAGTACATAAGGATGTTGCATTGCCGCTTGGAACTGCATACCCGCAGAAGCGACGACTAGGCCAAGCAGGGTGTAAGTCACCGCCATCCCTTGAACATAGATAAAGGCCAGTCCAAGAGCTCGACTATGGCTGAGCTTACCGCTGCCTAACACGATACTGGTTAAAATCGGGTACATAGGCAACACGCAAGGTGTGAAAGCCAAACCTACACCAAGGGCTAAAAATAGGAGGGGGGTCCACCAGTTATCGCTTAGCTTTGAGGCTAATTTAGACTCGCTAGACACCGGAGGATTGTTAGATTCTGTTGCTGGTGATACCTCATTAACAGCGTTGGCTGCTTTGTTTTGGATGACCGCGCTACTTTCTTGAAAGTCAAAACTGGTCAGATCGAGAACTCGAGTTTCTGGCGGGTAGCAGAAACCTGCTTTGGCACAGCCTTGGTATTGAACAATTAAACGGGCGCCGTCTTGAAAGTTTGCTAACGGAACTTCGACAAATAGTGGCGAAGTGTAAATATTCACCTCACCAAAGAACTCATCTTTATAAGGTTCGCCATCACGTATTTCAACATCACCAAGGGTGATGTTTTCTCCGCTAACTGAAATTCTATGTTGGTAGAGGTAGTAGCCCTCTTTAACTTGCCAATCTAAAAATACCCGATTCCCTTGCTGATATGAGTTGAATGGGAAGGCTTGATCGACTGGCACGAAGGAATTGCTGTTCTGACCGAAAGTTGGCGCAGAGTTTGAGCTACCAAAAAGCGCCATAGCAGGCATTGAAATTACGGATAACAGCAAGACGAAAAAGGAGAATACGACGCGCATAGAAGAGCCACAGAGTTAAATTTGATTCATTTTAACTCAATCAGACAGGAGAAAGCGCCAATAAGTTTCAACTGGATGGAATTATTACAGATATTCGTCAAGTGCTATCCACACCCCTCGCCGTTCTAGAGGGGTGTGAAACAGATAGAGTGCTAAGAAACACCTAGGCGAGCGCGAACGACTCTTTCACAGGCTTCGATATTATTGGTATCTTTTGGAATCACCAGCACCGTATCGTTACCGCCAACAGTACCAAGAATTTCAGTATGTGGGTCGATATCGACAAGGCGGGCGACCAATTGCGCACTGCCTGGGTGCGTCTTAACGACAACCATTGATTGGTTGTGAGTAATGAATTCAATCTGCGATGAGATAGAGGACTCTACACGAACGGGTGCAGTTTCTACTGTTATGCAGTAAACCTTTTTACCGCAAGCATTCTGTACTTTAACTACCCCTAATTGTGAAAGTAGTCGAGATACGGTTGACTGGCTTATGCCTTCGAAACCAATACGAACTAATGCTTCGCGCAGCTCGTTTTGCGTGCTAAAGCTCTGCTGCTGGAGAAGACGCTTACAAGCGGCAGTAAGCGTTTTATCTTCGCTGTAATCAACAGTGACCGAGGTTAGAGTTTCGCTCATGGGAACTCCTCAAAAAAACATGACGTAGGAATACGACCATCCATGCTGGTATCAGCACATAACTCCATATAAGTGCTGTTTAATTGTGAGCAATCACTTCTGTGGTGATTTGATTTGTCGTTTGATAAATAGATTAACACCAAATTTTGTATGGCATTGTGAAAGAGATCGCCAAATAAACAACTAGTTATTGCGGTCTTTTTTGAGTTTTAATTCTGTTGGGTGTGGATATTTATTCTCTATTGGGAATAAATATCCAGCACGATAAGAAGGGTTTAATAGTAGGTATAGATGGCGGTTGAATTAGCGCGCTTCAGTCATGATTTCACGAGAGAATACTTTTTCACAGTAGTGGCATTTTAACTGCACATTCTCATGTTTCTGTTGCACTTTAAATCGACTTTCAACGGGCTCTCCGTGTGAAATACAGTTGCTGTTAGGACATTCGAAAACACTTTCAATGCTTTCTGGCAAGGTCAAATTCAGCTTACTTATCACCTTGTACTCTTCAATCTGATTGACGGTAGCTTTTGGAGCATACAGAGCTAACTGGCTCGCTTGCTCTTTCGTCAGATAGATGTTTTCGATCTTGATCAGGTCTTTTGAACCAAGTGCCGATGAAGGTAGGTTAAGGCCAATCGTGATGCGTTGGTTTGCTTTGTGCATCTTAAATAGCTTAAGAATTTTGATACCGATATGCGCAGGGATATGGTCAATCACAGAGCCGTTACGAATCGCTTCTACCTGAAGTTGAGTTTCTTTCACCATGATGTCTCTCCTGCTTATTAAATGTTTTCGTTAAGTACTAGTGCCAATAAAGCTTCGCGGGCGTATACGCCGTTTTCTGCTTGCTCGAAGTAGTAAGCGTGCTTGGTTTTATCTACATCAATGGTGATTTCATCAACACGCGGCAGCGGGTGTAGAACTTTAAGATTGTCGCGAGCCTCTTTAAGCGTGTCTGCTGTGAGGATAAATGCGGACTTGATGTGCGCGTATTCTGACTCGTCAAAGCGCTCTTTTTGAACACGGGTCATGTACAGCACATCTAATTTAGATACGACATCTTCGATATTGGTGTGGTTGCTAAATTGAATTCCTGCTTCCTCAAGTTCTTCACAAATGTAATCAGGCATCGCTAATGCCTCTGGTGCGATAAAGAAAAATCGTACGTTATCGAATTTTGCTAGTGCTTGAGTTAGAGAGTGGACAGTACGGCCATATTTTAGGTCACCGACGAAAGCCACATTTAGGTTATCTAAAGTGCCTTGAGTTTCGTAGATAGAGAAAAGATCCAGTAGAGTCTGAGTTGGATGTTGATTCGCTCCGTCACCGCCATTGATGACAGGTACACCGTTAGAAAATTCAGCAGCTAGACGAGCAGCGCCTTCTTGTGGGTGACGCATCACAAAGGCATCAACATACGATGAAATTACCTGCACGGAATCTGCCAGCGTTTCGCCTTTTTTGGCCAGTGAAGTGTTTCCACCGTTATCAAAGCCAATCACTGTACCCCCTAAACGCTGTACCGCGGTTTCGAAAGAAAGACGTGTGCGCGTTGAAGGCTCAAAGAAGCAGCTTGCAACCACTTTGTTCTTAAGCAACTCAGGATTCGGTTCAGCTTTTAGCCTTGCCGCTGTGTCGACAACCAGCTCTAACTCTTTACGGCTGAGCTCTGGGATGGAGATAATGTGCTTGTTAAATAACGAATGCGCCATAGCAGTTTTCCTCGTCTCGAATCAGGATGACAGACAAAAAAAAGCCCCCTAAAAATAGGAGGCTTCAAAATAGAATAAATGGAGAAAATGAAACAGATAACATCCCCGACTCTGGGCGTGTTTTGCAACAGCGTTCGATGGTGGATATGTGTGTCATTGTTTTCTCCTTAGACAAATTGCGGAGGATTATACGTACAAAAAAACGCCTTGCAAGCGTTTGCGAAAACTATCCAAAAAATGGATTTTTATGCGAATTTCGCATATTTTCGCTCTATTTTCCCAGCCGTTGTGAGAACTTGCTTTAAGGCGTTTTGTTGACGAATTTGTTTCAAACTGTGTGAAAAAAAATGCGGGCTTTATTCAGGGGGATTTTACTCTCCTTGCCAAATGCCACCCGCATTCCCCTGCAGTTCGATTAGTCGCCTAGAGTTGCCACCATTACCGCTTTGATAGTGTGCATGCGGTTTTCTGCTTCATCGAACACGATAGAGTGTTTAGATTCAACAACTTCATCCGTTACTTCAACACCGTCTTTTAGTTGTGGGTAATCCGCAGCTAGTTGTTTACCAACCGTTGTATCTTCACCATGGAACGCTGGTAGACAGTGCATGAATTTCACATCTGGGTTACCCGTCGCTTTGATCATGTCCATATTAACTTGGTAAGGCATCATTAGGTTGATACGCTCAGCCCAAGCTTCTTTCGCTTCACCCATAGATACCCAAACGTCAGTGTATAGGTAATCACAGCCTTGAACGCCTTCTTGAACGTCTTCTGTCATGGTGATCTTCGCACCAGTTTCTTCAGCGATTGCACGACATTGAGCAACAAGCTGCTCTTCTGGCCAGAATGCTTTTGGCGCTACAAGGCGAATATCCATACCCATCTTAGCCGCACCAACCATGAGTGAGTTACCCATGTTGTTACGTGCATCACCTAGGTAAGCAAACTTGATTTCATGTAGTTGTTTACCACGGCCGTGTTCCATCATAGTTAGGAAGTCAGCTAGGATTTGAGTTGGGTGGAATTCATCTGTTAGACCATTCCATACTGGTACACCAGCGTAAGCGCCTAGCTCTTCAACGATCTCTTGACCAAAGCCACGGTATTCGATGCCGTCATACATGCGACCAAGAACACGCGCAGTATCTTTCATTGATTCTTTGTGACCGATTTGAGAGCCAGATGGGCCTAAGTAAGAAACTTGAGCGCCTTGGTCAAATGCCGCAACTTCAAAGGCACAGCGAGTACGAGTTGACGTTTTCTCGAAGATCAGCGCAATGTTTTTGCCTTTTAGACGAGGTTGCTCATAGCCGTTGTATTTTGCTTTTTTAAGTTCCGCAGAAAGATCCAATAGGTGCTGGATTTCACGTGGAGTAAAGTCTAGTAGTTTTAGGAAGTTACGGTTGCGTAGGTTGAAAGCCATGATGTTTTCCTTCTTATCGTTTAACGCTTTCTGGTTGCAGGGAAAGAGGTAGAAAGCGCAGTAATAAATTGAGTATTTTTGCCTTTGATGACAGTTGGGGTTCAGAAGCCTCGCTAATTCAACGAGACACAAGGCTTCTGACCCGATTCAAACTGTCAGCAGTGTTAACCTTTAGTGATATTGGTGCCCGCAGTGCCTTGTAGGATGCGAAGACCATCTTCTAGTGAGCCGATACCGACCACTTTGCCGCCTTGTTTCACGAACTCACATGACGCTTCGATTTTTGGTCCCATTGAGCCAGCATCAAATTGGTATTTGGCCAGTTCACTAGGAGTGGTGCTGCGCAGTGCATGTTGAGTTGGTTTGCCCCAGTCTAGGTAAACCGCGTCGGCGTCAGTCAGGATAAGTAGCGCATCCGCATCCAGCTGTTTTGCTAGGAATGCTGCTGACATGTCTTTGTCGATAACGGCTTCGACGCCAACCAGTTTGCCGTTTTCACGTTTAACTGGAATACCACCGCCGCCAGTACAGATAACTAGGTGACCTTCATCGATGAGCTTGGTAATCGCTTCGTGCTCGATGATGCCAGTTGGTTGTGGGCTTGGTACGACACGGCGGAAGTGTTTGCCATCTGGTTTGATAGTCCACTGGTACTTCTCAGCCATTTCACGCGCTTCAGCTTCTTCGTAGATTGGACCGATAGGCTTAGTTGGGTCAGCAAACGCAGGATCGTTTGGATCAACCGTCATTTGAGTCAACATGCAAGTCGCGTTGATGTCAGGCATTTGGTTCTTGAACTCTTGCATTAGCATGTAGCCGATCATGCCTTGTGTTTCGCTACCCAGTACGTCAAGTGGGTATGGAGATACTTTCTTGTATTCCAATCCTTGAAGAGCGAGTAGACCTACTTGTGGACCATTACCGTGTACCAGTACCACGTTGTACTCTTTGGCAATTTCAGAAATCGTTTTTACCGCGATTTCAATGTTATGGCGTTGAACTTCTGCTTCTAGTGGCTCACCGCGACGAAGTAGGGCGTTACCGCCAAGTGCTACTACTACTGTTTGTTTAGTCATTGCTTTAATCTCTCTGCAGGGGCAGGAGCAATAGGGCTCCTGCCACAAATCACTTAGTTAGATACCATCACGCTCGATTGGGCAGCTCATGCAGCGCGCACCGCCACGACCACGACCTAGCTCGTCACCTGGGATAGGTAGAACCGTGATACCTGCTTTGTCGTATTTCTCGTTGGTGTAAGTGTTGCCTTCGTAGCCAATGACCACGCCTGGTTTCACCGTAAGAACGTTGTTAGCGTCGTTCCATTGCTCGCGTTCTGCGTGGAAGTTGTCACCACCAGTGGTGATTAGATTTAGCTTGTCTACGCCTAGTGCTTTCTCGATAGCAGTAACGAAGTAGCCTTCTTCTTTCACATTTACTTTGCCTGATTCATCGCCAGTTAGGCTCCAGCACTTAACGTCTTTACGAATAACTTCTGGGTAGACAGAGAAGGTATCTTCATTCATGTGCGTCATTACAGTATCTAGGTGCATGCAAGAGCGGTGTTTAGGTAACTCCATTGCAATGATCTGTTTCGCTTGACCGTTTTTGAACAGGCCTGACGCTAGATGTTCAACACCTTGAGCGGTTGTACGTTCAGACATACCGATAAGCACTGAACCGCGGCCGATAACGAGTACATCACCGCCTTCAATCGTAGAGTTGTCGTAGTTGATGTTTTCATCGTCGCCGAAGTACTTAATGAAGTCTTGGCCAGCGAAGGTTGGGTGCCAGCGGTAGATAGCACGTACGTGGTTTGTTTCACGTTGACGAGCCGGTTTCGCCATTGGGTTGATAGATACACCACCGTAAACCCAGCAAGACGTGTCGCGAGTGAATAGATGGTTTGGAAGTGGTTCGATGATGAAGTCAGTTGGAGCATGCAGACCTTGCATCATTGAAGATGACTTCATTGGCATTTCTGCGTATGAAAGACCACCAGTAAGGATCTTAGCAAGCTCAAGGTTTGGCAAATCACCTAGGTAGCAGCGAACGTCGTTAGCGAATGTTTTGCCCAAACGGTAATCAGATACCTGACGGCTTAGAAGCCAATCTTTTGCTTCAGCTACTGCTAGCGTATCAGCAAGCAAATCAGTAAGAAGAAGAACTTCTACACCTTGATCGCGCAAAGTTTGAGTGAATACGTCGTGCTCTTTACCTGCACGCTCTACCGCTAATACGTCATCAAATAGCAGGTCGTGACAGTTAGAAGGCGTCAGGTGAGTTAGAGCTCGTCTTGGACGATGAACAAGAACGCGACGTAATTGACCGATTTCAGAACCTACGTAAAACTTACTCATGATCGTATCTCTCTTATTTTATAATTAGTCTTTATTTAAAAACTAATAATTAATTTGTAGGGAATTGAGGTGTGAATTTATTTATTCACTTATTTTGTTTCTGGAATTCATATTACGCCTGTTGGCGTAGGTTTCTTAGAGGTCAATCACAGAACGTTTTTTATGCTCCAGCCCTTATTCTATAAGGCTTTTAACAATATCTATGCAGTTGTTATTGAGCTGTAACGCCCCTAAAAAGCCGCTTGTTATGGAAGTTTATGCATTCTATTATTCAACAGGCCAAGTAAATGTTGAATATGAGGAAAAATATGCATGGCAATTATATTGATTAATATCTGAATAAGATTGAAATATGCAGTAAATCGCCCTAGTTAAGTGCTTTTGTAAGTGTATTTAATCGTTTTATAACAAAATATTTGGTAGTAAATGTAATCTCGATCACATTAAGGTTTTTGATTTCAATTATTCGATATTGGTGAGTGGATTAATTTAATTCATTATATTTGATACTTTTTCTAATTAACGGATAAACATCGGCATACTGATGAACGTTTGGTACGGATAATAGGTAACGCCATAGGGGGAATTTGGATCTGACTTCTAGGTAAGAGAGGTCACAGCGGCTTGTAAGGGAGCGAGAAGCTAGGAGGTAAAGGTATTGAGCGAGCCTGTTTCTGAACAGAGCAAATCCTTTATTCGCTACAAAACAAAAAAAACCGCCCGAAGGCGGTTTTGAGTGGGCTCACTACCTTGTGAGCCAGGGTTAGGAAAAGAAACCTAGATTAGAGCGCCAATACTTAGCACTGCAATACAGAATAGAGTCAGGATGGCAAGTAGTGGTGCGACCCATTTAACCCAGCGCACGTAGGGTACGCGAGCAATAGCAAGACCACCCATAACCACTGCTGATGTTGGTGTAATCAAGTTAACTAAGCCAGATGCAGATTGGTATGCAGTGATAACCAGATCTCGACCTACGCCAGCAAAGTCCGCTAGTGGCGCCATGATTGGCATTGTTAGGACCGCTAGACCAGAGGTAGAAGGCACTAGGAATGACAGTAAGATCTCAAGGAAGAACATCACGTTAATGAACACAACAGATGAAAGACCTGTAACCATTTGTTCAGCAGAGAACAGAATCGTGTCGGTAATCATACCTCGGTCCATGACCACAACAATACCGCGCGCGATACCGATGATCAGTGCGACACCTAGTAGGTCACGTGCACCATCAATAAAGCTATTAGTGAACTCTTCTTCGCTCATGCGAGCAACTAAGCCGACAAGAATTGTTGCTGCTAGGAACATCGCAGAGATTTCTGCCATCCACCATCCAGCAACTGATACGCCGTAGATCATCACACCAAATGAGCCGCCAAAGATAGTCAGGATAACTTTGCGAGTGGTAGTGAACTCAAGACCTTCGTCAGATTGGTTGCCTAAGAAGTGAGCCTTATTCTCTTCGTATTTGTCGTAAACGATTGATTTAGATTGGTCTTCACGCACCATACGAGCGTAGCGCATAACGTATGCTACACAGATGCCGTAGCCGACAACCAACATAATCGCACGTAACATGATGCCATCGGTAAATGGAATACCAGATGCATTCGCTGCGATAACAGTAGCAAATGGGTTGATGGTTGAACCTAGTACACCGATACCTGCGCCGAGTAGTACCGTTGCCGCTGCAACAAGTGGGTCGAAGCGTGCAGCCATCATGACAGGGACAAGAAGGGTGTAGAATGGTAATGACTCTTCAGCCATACCGTAGACAGTACCACCTGCAGCGAATAGCGCCATCAGGATCGGTATCATCATCTCCTCACGGCCTTGCAAACGATGGGTAACGCGTTCGATACCCGCATCAATGGCACCTGTTTTGGTCACAAGACCAAGGAAACCACCGATAACAAGGATAAATAAAGAAACGTCGATAGCCGCTGCTTCATAGCTATTGTGGTCATAGAAACCATCAATAGGCGCTAGAAGTACATCGATAACACCTTGCGGGTTTCCTTCAACCGCTTTATAGGTTCCGGTGACTGGGACTTCACGGCCCAGATCTTCGTTCATTGCACGGTCGTATTGGCCTGCTGGAACAATCCAGGTCAGCATTGCAACCAGAGCGATTAAGACAAAAAGAATGGTGTATGCAGAAGGGAATTTAAAGTTGGCAAAGAAGCCGCCTTTTTTTGCTTCAGTCGGTACAGTTTGGGTTGTCATGGCTATCTCCTTACTTTTATTTATATACCAATAAATAAAAGTGAATCAGCGACTCATTGTTATTAATAATTAAATAACTTATTGGTAGGGTAAGTTATTGGTATCCGTTTAAATATTTAGAACGTTATATTTCCGTTCTTTGTTGTCATTTTATAAGTATTAAGAAGAGATTAACCTTGGTGATCTTCACAAAAACATACAGATGAAAATCGCTTGAGTCAGGATGTGTTTTTTTCTTGGATTATTTGTTTGAAATAGGCGGATTAATATTCTTTATCGATATGGAGAAACTAGTGTTGAGCAAGCGCTGATGGGGTAGATTAGAATTGACGGGAATTTTATTCAAACAGCGGGATTAAAATGCATAAAAGGTTTTTGAACACTTTATTGATTAAAGTCAAAAATAAAATGTGATCTTAATTTTTTACGAGAAACAAAATAAAAAAGGGAGCCGAAGCTCCCTTTATAATCGTCGTGTTTATTAGATGAATAAACCTCCGAATGTAAAGCCAAGAGCAACCGCTGACGCAATAGTCACCACACCAGGGATAAAGAATGGGTGGTTAAATACGTATTTGCCAATGCGTGTTGAACCTGTATCGTCCATCTCTACCGCTGCAAGCAGAGTAGGGTAGGTAGGCAGAACGAACAGTGCACTCACTGCAGCGAACGAAGCCACTGCCGTTAGCGGAGCAACACCAATAGCAAGTGCCGCAGGCATTAGAGCTACGGTAGTTGCACCTTGTGAGTACAGCAGCATTGAAGCAAAGAATAGTACCATTGCTAGCATCCATGGGTAATCAGCAAGCAATTCACCCGCCACCTCTTTAATGCCTGCAACGTGCGCGTTGACAAACGTTGAACCAAGCCATGCGACACCTAGAACACAGACACATGCTGTCATACCTGAACGGAATGTTGCAGCAGATGGGATTTTAGATGCATCAATTTTGGTAATAAGCACGATTGCCGCCGCCGCTGCCAACATCACTGTCATGATCGCCTCGTTACGACCCAGAGCAGGGTCTTTGATCAGACCAATTGAGCCAGAGATTGCAGCGGCATAACAAACCACAAAGCCAATTGCAGCAAGGAAGATGTAAGTGGCTGTTTTTGCAGTTGGTAAGATTTCACGTTGGGTTTCAGTTGATAGCTTGATCAGACCTTTTTCAAGACGTTCTTGATAAATAGGGTCATCTTTAAGTTCACTACCCATGAAGTTCGCGACGAATGCACCAATCATACAAGCAAGGAATGTTGTTGGAATACATACAGCCAGTAGCGTCAGGTAATCAACCCCCATAGGCGCTAGCATAGCCGCGAATGCCACAACAGCCGCAGAGATTGGCGAAGCAGTGATAGCAATCTGAGAAGCAACAACCGCGATAGATAGAGGACGAGAAGGACGTACACCTTGACCTTTAGCAACTTCAGCAATAACAGGCAGTGTTGAGAACGCAGTATGTCCCGTACCTGCCATTAGCGTCATGACGAAAGTTACAATTGGCGCATAAAAGGTGATGCGCTCAGGGTGTTTACGCAAAAAGTTTTCTGCCACTTGCACTAGCCAGTCCATACCACCGGCAACTTGCATTGCGGCAATTGCTGTGATTACAGACATGATGATGAGAATAACATCGACCGGAATAAACGCTTGGCTGGTTGGTACGCCAAGCACTAGAGAGAGTGCGATAACACCTGCACCACCCGCTAAACCAATTCCGATACCGCCAATTCTTGCTCCTAAATAGATAAAGAGCAGAACGACAAACAGTTCGACTGCCACCATATTGATACCTCTTAAATGTAAATGATAATTCGAATTACCTAACGACTCAGTGTCTAAGTGGTTAGATAATAGGAATGTAAAACCTTGCTCGTTGTATGGTTAACGTGTAAGCGTCCAAAAAAGGGCTCCTTGGGAGCCCTTTCTTGCGGTGATTATTCGTAGCGTTTGGCTTTATACGTTGGGTGCATAAAGTTTTCAACAGAAAGAATATCGTCCAGTTCTTCCGCAGTGAGTAGGCCTCGTTCAAGGACAACTTCACGAACACTCTTACCTGTTTCTGCACAGATCTTACCGACGATATCGCCTTCATGGTGGCCAATGTATGGGTTTAGGTAAGTCACGATGCCAATTGAGTTGTAAACGTAGTTTTCGCAAACTTCTTTGTTCACAGTAATGCCATCGATACACTTATCACGTAGGTTGACACAGGCATTGTGTAGTAGAGAGATAGACTCAAATACACTTTGTGCAATCACTGGTTCCATAACGTTTAGCTGTAGCTGACCACCTTCTGCTGCAAAAGAAACCGTGTTGTCGTTACCTAGAACTTTAAAGCAAACTTGGTTTACTACTTCTGGGATAACTGGGTTTACTTTAGCTGGCATGATTGAAGAACCAGCTTGCATTTCAGGAAGGTTCAGTTCGTTTAGACCTGCACGTGGACCAGAAGAAAGCAGACGAAGGTCGTTACAGATCTTCGATAGTTTCACCGCTAGACGTTTAAGTGCACCGTGTGTCATTACGTAGGCACCACAGTCAGAAGTCGCTTCAATTAAGTCTTCAGCAGCAACGACTTCAAGACCAGTTACTTCGGCTAGGTGTTTTACCGCTAGAGCTTGGTAACCTGTTGGAGCATTCAGACCAGTACCGATCGCTGTCGCACCAAGGTTAATTTCTAGCAGCAGCTTAGATGTGTAATCTAGGGCACGAATTTCTTCGTTTAGCGTTACTGCCCACGCATGGAATTCTTGGCCTACTGTCATAGGAACCGCATCTTGAAGCTGAGTACGACCCATCTTCAGTATGTTTTTGAATTCTTGTGCTTTAAGTTCGAATGCACCTTTTAGGTACTCAATCGCTTCCATCAACTGGTGTACACTGTTGTAAACCGCAATGCGGAAACCAGTAGGGTAGGCACAGTTCGTTGATTGGCTCTTGTTTACGTGATCATTCGGGTTGATGAACTCATATTGGCCTTTTTCCTTGCCCATAAGTTCTAGTGCAACGTTCGCGATGACTTCGTTGGTGTTCATGTTCACTGAAGTACCAGCGCCACCCTGGAATACGTCTGATGGGAACTGATCCATGCACTTACCTGTTTCAAGGATCAAATCACACGCTTCAAGAATGTAGTTTGCAACGTCTTTAGGAATAGCACCCAACTCTTTGTTCGCAAGTGCAGCCGCTTTTTTCGTCATTACCATACCGCGAACAAACTCAGGTACATCTGAGATGGTGGTACTTGAAATGTTGAAGTTTTCGATAGCGCGAAGAGTGTGGATACCGTAGTAAGCGTCAGCAGGAACGTGACGTTCACCTAGTAGGTCTTCTTCAATACGAGTTGCTTGGTTCGCCTTTTTTGGGGCATCAGTTAGGGTAGCCATACAGGATCCTTAGAGATTTATTCTGATAATTAAGTTCAATTCTAGCCATTCTGTAGTTAAGGAATCCATTCGGCAGAGTTTTTGGCTGTATAATCCGTCCTGACTTATGTGGCACATGATACTGTACCTAGCATTTAAAAATAGTAACTTGATCACCTTTTTTGCTTTTGTTTAGTTAAAGTTTTGCAAGATATGAACAGGGTATTAATAGCCCTTTAGTGGTAGTGTCTTATTGAGTTTTTTATCACATTCTTGTCACGTTTTTTTACTGCTTTAATTTGAGCTCACCCTGCTGAACACGTACACTGAAGCGAACAAAGGAGGGCGTGTGTTTCCTATCTTATTATTGCTGTTTATCTTCGTACCTATTATTGAAATAGGCCTATTTATTCAAGTGGGTGGCTACCTAGGTTTGTGGCCAACCATTGCCTTGGTGCTGATCACTGCATTTGTCGGTGCATCTTTGGTACGCAGTCAGGGTATTCAGACTTTAATGTCGGTACAACATCGCCTTCAGCAGGGCGAACTCCCTGCACAGCAGATCTTTGAAGGTGTGATGTTAGCGGTTGCGGGTGTGTTGCTGTTAACACCTGGCTTTATGACTGATGCATTGGGGATGCTTGTTCTATTACCAGCGCCTAGGTCTGCAATCGCTAAATATCTGATGAGTAAAATGGTGGTTAAATCTGTAGGCGGTGGATTCCATGGCAGTTTTCACGGCGATCAGTTTGGACAGAACCCTTTCAATCACGATACCTCCTATCGACATGATCAAAGCCAAGGTTCGACATTTGAGGGCGAGTATGAACGTAAGGATGATGACGAACATAACAGGCTGAAATAGCTTTAATACCTTCTCCAAAAGGCGCTGTATAGCGCCTTTTTTAATACACATAAAAGACACTGCTAACTAGAGCTTTTATTCTATTAATTAGCGAAAGCTTAATTAACTCAGTGCTCTAATCTCAAAAATGAAACTTTTGTTATCCCGTTTTGTTGAAAGTTTGACTGTGCTTCAATTATTCATCACATCTATGAGATCAGCATCTCACTGTCATTGAATGTAATTTTTTGTTTCATAAAAAAGAACAACACTGGACATGGTTTATTAATAGGTAGTCACACAAATAGTGATTTGGAACACGCTTTCTCGTTGTTGTTCGACATTGGAAGCGATGCATGGTGGATAACATGAAACAAAAATTTACTCCAACGCTACTTGCAGCAGTGGTAGCAGGTGCTCTCTCGTCTCCAGCAATGGCTGACGTAATTATTTCTCAGTATGTCGAAGGTGGCAGCAACAACAAAGCGATCGAAATTGCCAATACGGGTGATAGTTCGGTTTCTCTGGATGGCTATGAACTGGCGAAAATCAATAATGGTGTCGGTGATTGGGGCAGTAAGTTGTCATTAAGTGGTCGTGTATTAGAGGCGCAAAGTGTTTTGGTTGTCGCGAATACCAGCGCGAGTAATGAGATCAAAGCCGTTGCCGATATCCTAAATGGCTCAGTTATGAGCTTTAATGGTAACGATCCTGTTGCGCTACTCAAAGATGGTGTGGCACATGATGTACTTGGAGTGATGGGTGGCAGTTCTTTCGCAACAGACATCACTTTAGTACGTAATTCGGATGCGATGACGCCATCTTCTAGTTATGACGCTTCTCAATGGTCATCACTACCGAAAGACAGTATTCAAGGTTTAGGTGTTCTTGATGGCGGTACGGCTCCGCAGCCGTTTGCTTGTACTCAAGACGGTGCTGAGCCAATCTTTACTTCTATCCAAGAGATACAAGGCGAAGGTGATACCTCTCCATTCATTAGTGGCTATCCATACATCACCGACCAAGAGTTCTTTGTTAAAGGTGTGGTGAGTGCAGTGACGACAGGGCTAACTAAAGGTTTCTACCTTCAAGCTCTGACCGATGATTACAACCCTGAAACGTCAGAAGGACTATTTGTACATACTAATCAGTCAAGTTCGGAACTTCAGGCTGGCGATATCGTGTGTGTAAAAGGCAAAGTACAAGAGTACTACAACCATACGCAGCTAAAAGCGGAAAACAACAACTGGGTTAAGCAGGGTGAGCAAGCAGCTCCGAGTGCAACGGATATCGAAATCCTTGCCACTGACGCTAACTTTGATCGCACTCTTGAACGCTACGAGGGCATGCTAGTTAGAACAACGGAAGCGTTGGATATGCGAGTCACTCGTACTTTCGGTTATGACTATGCAGCGCGTCGCAACAACATGGTTCTCGCTCAAGGTCGCATTAGCATGCAGCCTAACCAGAACTTTGCCGCGGGTTCAGAAGAAGCGAAACAGCAAAGTATCGAGAACGCGGAGCGTCGTCTATTTGTTGAGTCTGACGCTAAAGCGCCAAATGGCTCAATCCCATATTACCCAGACTTTGGTCGTACAGATGTAGATCAAGATGGTTCGACGGAAGATTACATCCGTATCGATGATACGATTGTTGGTCTAGAAGGTGTGATTACCTACAGTTACGGCGATTACCGTCTGATTCCAACCAATACTCTAACAAGTGAAAGCTTTGTTCGTAATGACCCGCGAACTCAAGACATTGAGATGAAAGAGGGCGACCTACGCATCGCGACTTTCAACGTATTGAACTACTTCAACTCACCATTCGGTGGTAATACCAATCCGCATGGCGATAGCCGTGGTGCGAACAATTACGAAGAATTTGAAGTTCAACAAGCGAAAATTGTGAATGCTATCTTGCGTCTTGATGCTGATATCGTTGGCTTAATGGAAATTGAGAATAACGGTTTTGGTGACAGCGGTGCGATCCGTCAGTTGGTTGATCAATTGAATGCTCGTATCGAGAAGAAGAAAGATCGTTACGCTATTGTTGCTATCGATTCAAATGGCGACAAGGTGACGGATGAAAATGATTACATCGGTACAGATGTCATTACCACAGGGGTTATTTACCGTCCAAAAGTGGTTAAGCTGCAAGAATCTCGAGTTATTGCCATGCCAAGCCAACAAGCTCCAGAAGTCGTGGATGATAAAGGTAAAGTGATTGAAGATGGTAAGAACTACCAGCGTGATTCATTGGCACCTACCTTTAAAGTCAAAGGTACCAAAGAGCAGATCACTGTTGCTATTAACCACCTTAAGTCAAAAGGTTCTAAGTGCTGGGAAGATGCAGCGCCAGTAGAACAAGGTGGTCAGGGCGGTCAAGATCTAGATAAGCAAGGCTCATGTGAGAACTTCCGTGTTGCTGCGGCTGTTGCTCTTGGCGATGCACTGAGCAAAATTGATGGTCACAAAGTTATTCTTGGCGATATGAACTCTTACGGTATGGAAGATCCAATGCTGGTTCTGACTGACTACAGTGAAGAGAAATACGCTAAGACCATCAAAGCAGCACGTAACACTTACATTAATGGTGAAGTGCAATACGGCGATGAAGGTGCGTTGATTTCACACAACTACGGTTACATTAATGCGGTAGCAAAAGCACATCCAAACAGCTGGAGTTACTCGTTCAATGATGAGGTTGGTGCACTGGATCACCTATTAATCAGTTCAAGTCTAGAGAAGCATTTTGTTGATGCCACTGATTGGCACATCAATGGTGGTGAGTCGACATTGTTTGACTACAACGATGAGTTTAAAGGTGATCTACCTAAGTACAAAGACCACTTCCGTTCTTCTGACCACGATCCTGCGGTCCTGGAACTTAACATGGCAGGTTCATTTGGCTTTGGCGCCATGATGTCACTGTTTGGTCTAGCTCTGTGGCGTCGTCGTAAGTAATAGGCCTTAGCTTTAGTCAAAAAGAACACCGCCACACTATGAATGATGTGGCGGTGTTCTATTTGCAAAATGCTCTACTAACTTCTATATGATCGCGTAAATAGCAAAAGGTCCACTTATAACGTTTAGAAAATCACTCAAAATAAGTCCTCTACTAGTGCTTCAGTTGCTTTTGTCAACTCGATGGCTCTTTCATACACAGTATCTCCTGTGCTTTTACCAATAGTTGCCCCTAGCTTGGCAGCAACCTCCGATTGAACTGGTGAACCTAACCCCTCACTGGCTTTCTCTAACCATATGCCCGTTATATCTTCGCCATTCCCCGTTGCCACCCCAGACTCATCACGCGCCGTTTTTTGGAACATCAGGTAAAGAGGAGGCAACCCAGCATCCGTAGGGAAGGTAACAATATATTCGGCTAGATCTTCTTCTGGGTAGAGAACCGTGCCAATTTCTTGCTCGTGCTCTTCAATTGGGCGCACCCAGATATTGTGAACATCCACTTGGTCATTCTCGGGGAGGACGGTATCAGGTGTGAGTACATCGGTTGAGCCGTCAGGTGTCCAGGTAATAGTGATACCGTTATCCAACTCAGCAATAAAGTGTTGCCCTTGCTGCACCGCCTCATGCTGTCCATTGCAGTCTCACACTCTGGGTTGATTAGTGCATCATGAGGGCGATGTATCTATTCCGTGCCATACTGGTTAATCTCATCTTGCCAATGTGTCGGTGCAATACTACCTAACGGTTGAGTTAATAACTTTTCATTCAACGTTTTTAAAGCCACATCACATCCTGTCAATTGATGCAGGTTAAGATATGGAAAATCGAATATGTCTATGGCTAGGGTGTATTATCCATAAATGGTTTGTCTGACACTTCACCACTGCCTTCATACAGAACAACCACGGTTGAGTTCTTATGCGTGCTATACGGTGCTACTTGAACCCATCCATTAGGGTCTGCTCCCTGCCTGACCGTGCAGTCATCATTTATTTCTGGAGTACAGCTATAAGCATACAAAAGTAAGACCCTATCATTATTTACAAGAAGCTTCATGACTGGGTTTGCATGATGGTTCTTGTAGTAATGGTTCATTGTCTCTATTTTTTGCTTGGCAAGCTCACTGTCTATCACATCATCAATGCGAAACCACTTAGTATCATAATTCTCATCGAAATTACCCCATTCGGGCTTCCAACGCTGTTGCCATTTTTCACGTGATGAGCCGCCACCAACCCCATTTTCCCATTCGCCTTTTATAGCGCTAGGAATACCAATGCCAATGCTGGCACTTTTACAACAGCCCTGAACGCTTCCATACGCAAAGTTTGCTCCTCCACCATAAATATCACTGACCCACATATCACGAATAAAATGTGGGCCACCTAAAGACCCTGCATTGCCAATGCTCGCAACTGAAACAGGCTTACTTTCAAAGCAACCATTAAGTAAAAAGCACATGCTTACAGCGATTACAAATCTAAACTTCATTATCAAATACCATTCGCTTGAGTTGGTTTCCTTCTTTCGTTACTGCATTAACAAGACTGTCCATTGCAGTCTCACACCCTGGGTTGATTAGTGCATCATGAGGGCGATGTATCGAGTGAAACAGTGGTTAGGTGGGAAATTAAGCCCGAGGGACTACAACGCTCAAGTTGGTGAGGCTTACGTACGCTATTATCAAGTCGCTGAACAAGCTGACAGGGCTAGGTCTGGCTGAAATTCAGTATATTGCTCAAGAACTGAACAACATGGAGCTACCATGTATTCTTATCGAATTAAGCATCAAAGCCATAATGTTCAGTAACTCCAATAACTCGACTTCAGAGTAATCTGTTATATCTTTAACCGTCATCTCTGTTGGTCTTTGAAGCATTGTTGCCCTTTTTGGGTATACCAACGTTTTAATTCAGCGATCATTGCCTCTGGAGTATCCTCTATCCCAACCATTTTAGGGTGAGTTAACAGCGCAGACCCTTCAGGATACTCTGTAGTGTCTAAAAAACTAACTAGCTCTTCAACTTCTTGATCCGTTGCGACTCCATTATGCGTGTTCTGAATGAGTTGAAGAAACTCGCTTTCAGTATAATTAATTAAACTACTTTTCAACTACTTATCTCATTTTCTATGTATTTCGCCCCAGTGTAATCGTGGAGTTACTACACCTAGGTTGTCAATATTATAAACCTCACCGCCATGTTGAATCTCCTTTTTATGGTGTAGTACATAGCGGTCAAGTTTTCCCCATTTATGTTTTGGTATTACAAACGGTGCATTTCCTTTTAGGATCTCGTTTTGGTTAGTTTTAGAAAACTGTTCCAATAAATCAGGATGCTTGGATACCTCTTTCCAAACGGCAGTTTGCAAATCAGAGAACTTCTTAAACTGTTTTCCCTGCAATGCTTCAGCAATTTTGGTTGGTATGTACTGCCCTTGCCCAGAATCTGTAGCTTTCCCAAGCCAATAACCATCCTCCCACTTGACGTCTTTTCCTTTTCCCGTTACCACCCCAGACTCATCACGCGCCGCTTTTTGGAACATCAGGTAAAGAGGAGGCAACCCAGCATCCGCAGGGAAGGTGACAATATATTCGGCTAGATCTTCTTCTGGGTAGAGAACCGTGCCAATTTCTTGCTCGTGCTCTTCAATTGGGTGAACCAAGATATTGTGAACATCCAGTTGGTCATTCTCGGGGAGGACGGTATCAGGTGTGAGTACATCGGTTGAGCCGTCAGGTGTCCAGGTAATGGTGATACCATTATCCAACTCAGCAATAAAGTGTTGCCCTTGCTGCACCGCTTCACCACGCGATCACCGTATGCACTTCCTTAGCCCGTTTTTATACTAACGACTTGTTGCTTGCCATTTTCATCGGCGTACATTTGCACCAACGCACCGATGAAAATGTATGTGTTATCTATTAACAAGTAAGTTAACTTGTACCAAGTTGATAGTCACATTGAGAGCTATAAAAACTTTCACAAATTATCGTTTCGATTGCTTTTACTTGTTCAATCGAGATATCGAACCCGCCAGCACCAGCTAAAAGAAAACGGAGATCATCGTCGCTTAAACCTAGTAATTTCGAAACCTCATCAATATATGAACTTTTCACCTCGATTTCTGATACTAAAAGCTCACTTTTCTTGTCAAACGCTTCAACTACAACTTTCATTACTTTTCCACCTTCCGTGAAGGATCTGCATCCTTCGTCTGTTCCCCAGTAATATGGTTAAACTCACCTAAGTGTTTTCCATTTTTTGTATATACCTCAACGTTTCCATGCTGAGAGTCCCATTCATATATACGACCTTTTCTGTCTTTCCATCGTTCTCTTAACTTGCCCCCACCTTGTACTGTCGTTTTTTTCTTTGCTTTTACTGCCTCAGGAAATGCAGGTAGTGGAGGATTCCCTCTTGGAGCTGGTACATACTTAAGGTTCGTAGCTGAACCCGAGGTAGGTTTGTTGAAAACAAGATAAAGAGGAGACACCCCAGCATCCGCAGGAAAAGTCACAATATACTCAGCAAGATCTTCCTCAGGATAAAGGACTGTACCAATTTCTTGCTCATGCTCTTCAATCGGGCGCACCCAGATATTGTGAACGTCCAGCTGATCATTTTCGGGTAATACCGTATCGGGTGTCAGCACATCCGTTGAACCATCTGGCGTCCACGTAATACTAATGCCGTTATCTAGTTCCGCAATAAAGTGTTGCCCTTGCTGCACTGCCTCACGCTTCGCCACGCGATCACCGTATGCACTTCCTTCCCCCGTTTTGATACCAACGATTTGTTGCTTGCCATTTTCATCGGTGTACATATTGAAGCGGACACGCATCGTAACTGTGTCACTCGTAGCAAACTCAGGGTTGCCCTCAAGTGTTCCATCGCCAAGCTGAGAAGGCCACAAAGCAGCGACTAGAACGCCACCGACGCGGGCAAAGCTGCTGAGAGCCTCACCTGTGATACTCCATTGCCCTAGCGTAGAAGTGGTGTTGGTACTGATAATCCCAAGGTTAGAACTGGTTGTACTCGCTGGCAACGCTAAAAATGCCAGTTTGCCATAGTCTGTTGCCTTCAATTCGGTAGACACTATTTTCAGATTTACAACGGGAATGTCTTTTTCAATCCACTCAGGACGATTGATCGATGCGATTGAGGTATCGACTAAGCATCGCTCGGTGTAGTTATAGAAAGTGTTTAAAGGTTGATTAAATCGCTTTGGGCTCTCTGGCGGTATCGCGTAAACAGGCTCTTTTTCAATGTTTAGCGGTTGCTGTTTTTCTACATTCAGAGAATCCCCTACCGATAGAGACATCGGGTCGGCATCGTACTGTGGATTA
>NZ_JBNJOJ010000046.1:0-28280 GCF_050113655.1 Vibrio sp. TRT 29B02 | reverse complement strand
CCTGCATTGCCAATGCTCGCAACTGAAACAGGCTTACTTTCAAAGCAACCATTAAGTAAAAAGCACATGCTTACAGCAATTAAAAATCTAAACTTCATTATCAAATACCACTCGCTTGAGTTGGTTTCCTTCTTTCGTTACTGCATTAACAAGACTGTCCATTGCAGTCTCTTCAATTGGGCGAACCCAGATATTGTGAACATCCATGTGCAGCTTCAGTGAATGATCAACCTATAGTCCCTAACCATTTCACCAATAGGGAAAAGCATGATGCGATAACAAAGATCCAGCTGCCAATACAATTAACCCACATAAACAGTCTGAATTTTTTAGATTTAGTGGTCACTCTATGTCTGATAAAAGGATAGGCAAGCCAGTAACACATCAATCGAGTTCCAATTGCGTAGGACATTTGATAGTTCCATTTCATATATCCTTGCTCATCGTAATATTTATCCAAATTCCTAGCTAATTGCTTGTCAATAAATACAATTCGTTCAATATTTCCGAATGAAACCATAGCGAACATAATCGCACCGAGTACACACCAAATAATAAAACACCAAAATATAAGCACTGTAAATAAGGCCAAAACTAATTTAAATGTAATCATCTAGCATTTTCCTGAATAGCTTCAACCTGATCTTTCCCCCACTGATAAGCAATATACATAATGTCACCAGTAGCTTTACCTAACATTGAGCCTCCAATTCCACCAACCACGCCTCCAGCAATAAAAGCACCAATTGAAGCAATCGCTAACACTGGCGCTGAGGTAACTCCTACAATACCCAACACCAAAAGAGTACCGCCGGCTGCGATATTTCCACCGGTGGCTCCCCCTCCTATACCACCAATAAATCCTGTTATTTCACGTGCTGTGACTTTACCGCATTCTCCTGAACCATCAACAGAACAGGCTTCATAAATATTCTTCACGCCACTTGCTGCACCAAGCACTAGCCCTACGTAACCGACTCCACGAGACGTCGCGATACCAATCGCCACATTTGCTATTCGCTTACCCAAATTCGGTACCATACCTTTTGCAATAATTTCATCAGCATTATGGATAACAGAATGAGTAGAGAGTTTTAAGTTACGTCGAATCTGAGTGTAAATAGGAATTTGAACAGAACGTTTCGATAATGCAGCAAAGCTACCATCTAGCTTTTTAAATAGCGCAGCACGTTCTGCAACAAAAGAACCATAGTTAACACCACCAACACGACTTGCCATCGCAACTTGAGAGACGTAAAGCTGGTTAATTTCAAGAAGCACACCATTGATGTTTTTTAAATGTCGCTCAACACCTGTGGCTATAGCACCGACTCCCAATGAAGCATAAGCGTATAAGTCACCTGGAAGGCCATCTGAGCCGACTTTTTTAATTGTTTCATCAGCATAATAATCTAGCACTTCAAAATGGCGATAAACGGTAGCAACTTGTTCCTCAGTCAGTTTCGCTAACTCAACACTAGCTGCTTTCGCTTCCTCGATAAGAGCATCAAGTTTACTTGTCTGCTCTTCATTAATCGGCTCTTTGGTCGGGACAACTACAATCTCCCCCTGCCGTACAGGGTTGTTCAAGTGTGCGTTGTATTTTTTTAATAGTTTTTGAGTATCTTCGCTTGTATCTGGAGAGAAAAAGCTTGACCAAAAATCCTCTAGAGGTTGGGTTTGATCTACTTGGGTAAAACCAAGTTCAAATTCTGTCGCAACGTCAGAGACTGTTTTGATATTTACCACAGGGATGTCTTTTTCGACCAACCTTTCGTTATTAATTGAGACTATCGACGTATCAACTAAGCATCGCTCTGTGTAGTTATAGAACGTGTTTAAAGGTTGATTAAATCGCTTTGGGCTCTCCGGTGGTATCTCGTAAACAGGCTCTTTTTGAATGCTTCGCGGTTGCTGTTTTTCTACATTCAGAGAATCCCCTACCGATAGAGACATCGGGTCGGCATCGTACTGTGGATTAAGTTCCAACAAAGCTTTTGGCGCTAGACCATACTGGTTGGCAATCTTCATCCACGTTTCTCGCATACCCGTTTCTAGATCAGTTTGAACGATATGCTTAACGGGCTGAGGTTGTGGTTTGGCTGGTTTTTCCGTTTCAGTTCGTTTGATTATGGGTTGTTTTGTTGCCTCAAGTAACTGAGGCACATCTAATTTCACCCCATGCTCGTTCAACCACTCCTCGCTCAAATTATCCAGTTCCTCTCGGGTAATTTGCCTCTCTAAGTAAACAAGATGTTGGCCCTCGACCACTTTGCCACCGAGTTTCCACAACACCAATATCGCGTTTTGGTTCTGGTTGTAACCCCTTTCGGGATCAAGGCGGTGGTGCGTTGAGTGAGTGGCATAAAAACCCCAGTTTTTATCACCGAGAATACGGTACTCTTGGATCAGTTTGCCGTTATGAAAGTGGTAGTAGAAACCGTGAGTGGGAAAGCCTAACCGCTCGCCGAGCTGCACGGCGGGAAAAACGGGAATAAAGCCCTCTTGCGCTACGCCACTGCCTATCGGTCTGACTTTTACTGGTTGGCTAGGCGAGAGACCTAATGACTTTGATGCCACTTCTCCCACCAGTTTTTTAGGCTCATCAAACGCTGTGAATATGGTGTAGCGTGTCCCTTCTTTGATTTTGGTTTCACGCCAGCGCCCTAGTAACACTTCGTCTGCCGTTTGGGCTATAACAAACGAACAACCAACATTGCGATGAAAGGCATCGTCGGAGCACGCGATATCGAAGTTGTACTCGTATTTTTCCTTTGGCGGCGCATCGGGATTATGAGTACGAACGGGCTCAGGGACGTATGGGGGCATGGGAAGTGGCGGATGTAGGCTTCCACTTTGAGTGGTGCTTGATGCACTCCCGCTCATCTGTGTACGAGTTAATAGTGCCTTTTGTGCCAATTGGTCGAGGTTGTCGCGAACATGGGGATTTAGCTCCCAATCTGAATGCGCTAAGCCATCGCTCTCTTTTATCAACAGCGGAACTCGCGGAGAATCATTCAGTAGCAGCAAATGGCCTTGCTTTAATTGCTCAATAAATCGGTCATATCCCATGCCGGATGGGGTGACCTCTTTGAGCTCATTTTCAGACAAGGAGTCAAAGTCACCTTCAACTTGCTGAAATTCGTGCGCCATCAAATGGATAAGTTCAACGGTCTTATACCCCACAACATGCCCTATTGAATCTTTTCTGAGTGGTTCAAAGGTTACCTAGCTTGTGCTTTTATATCTATAGTTCAGATATAAAATCAATTGAATAAATATCACATATGTCGTAATTAAATATCTTTTGTATCAACGCCTTAGTGAAAATGACACATACACTGTTCGGTTAACCTGTTTTAGAATCGGGTTGGGAGCGAGGAATGGAAACTCTCATCACAATATCGAAACCAGATGCTTAAAAAGTAACGTGTATCGATTTTGCGCCAAATACAAACTATGAGCCTAATTTTGTTTGGATTTATTAAAACATTCGGTTTTACTCTTCTCTAAATAAAGGAAAAGCAAAAAGGCTGTGATGAACTGTTCGATTCGGTTTTGTAAGCCGCTATTCTGTGAAAATGACCTGGTACCAAATGATACGTGTTACACTATTGAAAACCGCGAATAACAAGGATTTACGAATGAAGAAAATGCTTTTAAGTGCATTGATGGCCACCGCCTTGGTCGGGTGTTCTGATAACGAAGTTGGCGATGTAGGTCTTGGATGGTTCACTATGAAAGACATCAAGCTAAATCACATGCAAGATCCAATTGTGACTGGCGTAACATGTCATGTCGCTTCAATTGAAGCCGACTTTAGCCTAGCCGATCCAAGTGACAGCTCTATATCTTGTCGTCAGACTGGCGAAATTACCCCAGAGATGATTGCCAATATCGACAAGTCTAAAGATGGTGAAGTGGTATTTAAAAAGTCAAAAAGTATCTTCTTCAAAAGCATGAAAATCCGCCGAATCCTAGATGTAGAGAATCAGACATTGATGTACCTCTCTTATTCTACTAAAGAAACGTCAGGCAGTTTCAAGCACAGCCTTTCTACGGTGCCGTTATGGGGAACCAAAGCGTACGGTTCGTACAAACCAGCGGAATAGTTCAATTAAGTGCCAAACAGTAGTGTTTGGCACTTTTTTATGTAATAAATATGAAAGCAATCTTTCATATGTGTGATATTATCCGGGAAAATTTCCAACTCCACTTTGAACATGAAGTTTCCCGGACAGCGCAAATCTAAGCACTACTTTCCTACTCACGCTCGCGATCCACTCGTCAATCAGATGAAGCAAACCCCTAAGCTTTATCGACCGATTGTGGTTGGCGTAGGTCAAACAATTGTTGACATAGAAGCTCGTGTCGATGACGAATTCCTAGCAAAATATGGTTTGAGTAAAGGACACTCGCTCGTTTTAGAGGAGAGTCAGGCTGACGCACTGTACGATGAATTAGTAAAACGCGAGTTGATCACTCATCAATATCCTGGCGATACGATTGGCAATACTCTGCACAACTACTCTGTACTGGCTGACAGTAAATCGGTACTACTAGGTGTAATGTCACGAAACATCGAAGTCGGCTCATTTGCATATCGTTATTTATGCCGCACATCGTCACGAATGAACCTAAACCACTTGCAGATGGTTGAAGGCTCAATCGGACGCTGCTATACGCTTATTTCGGACAACGGTGAACGTACCTTCGCGATTAATGAAGGTCATATGAACCAATTGCGCCCAGAAAGCATCCCAGAAGAGGTATTTGATAAGGCGTCTGCGCTTGTTGTTTCTTCCTATTTAATGCGTGGAAAACCTGAAGACCCAATGCCGCAAGCCGTTGCTCGTGCTATCGAAATTGCCAAATCTAAGAACGTACCTGTTGTACTGACTCTTGGAACCAAGTGGGTTATCGAAGGTAATGCAAAGTGGTGGCAAGACTACATTAAAGAGAACATCTCTATTGTTGCGATGAATGAAGAGGAAGGCGAAGCTCTAACCGGTGAGAAAGATCCTCTTTTAGCCGCAGACAAGGCACTTGAGTGGGTTGATGTTGTACTATGCACAGCTGGCCCGGTTGGCCTCTACATGGCAGGTTACACTGAAGATTCAGCCAAACGCGAAACTGAACTACCGCTACTGCCAGGTAATATCCCTGAGTTCAACAAATATGAATTTAGCCGAGCTATGCGTAAGTCAGATTGTGGTACACCCGTAAAAGTGTATTCCCATATTGGTCCTTACCTAGGCGGCCCGCTTGAAATCAAGAACACAAATGGTGCTGGTGATGCTGCGCTGTCGGCCTTACTCCATGATATGGCTGCAAACAGTCACCATAAGACTAACGTTCCAAATTCTTCGAAGCATGACCAACCATACCTGACTTATTCTTCGCTATCGCAGATTTGTAAGTATGCTAACCGTGTTAGCTATGAAGTATTAACCCAGCACTCTCCTCGCCTAGCGCGTGCGCTTCCTGAACGTGAAGACAGTTTAGAAGAAGCATACTGGGATCGTTAATGATACGTTAACCAAAGAAAGGGCCGCTTATCGCGGCTCTTTTTCGTTCAAGTATGGGTAGAAGACTAACTGCCCTTCTTCGACCATCATGCAATCCATTTTGGCTGCATGTGCCGCCTGTAGCCCTAGCTGGGTGTCTTCAAATACGATACATGCACCAGCTTGAACCTTCATATCATCCGCGGCCTTTAAGAAGGTATCAGGATTGGGTTTATGGTTGTCAACATCCGTTGCCGTCACAATGACGTCAAGCAATTCAATCAGTTGTGCCTGCTTTAGCAGTCGTAAAGCGCTATCACGTTGGCTGCCAGTACCAACCGCCAGTTTCTTACGTTGATAGAATTGATGCAGGAGATCTACAGTACAAGCGATAGGCTTACCAACTTCCTGTAGTTCGGCAAAAGCCCCCATTTTGTAACGCGAGACTTCCATCGGTTCTAGCGACATACTGTGCTTTCTATTTATTTCTGCCGCAATTTTATAGCTTGGCATTCCCCCTAAGCTGTGTAACCACTCTTGGCTAAACGGAAAGCCGAAATGAGCGGCTGTCTGCTGCCATGCTTTTAAATGGCCAGGCATGGTATCCAACAAGGTGCCATCCATGTCGAATATAAACGCTTGATATTTTTCTAAAATTTCTAACATGGTTGTCCTACTGCCCTATTAACATAGTTTTACCGTATATCCTCACGCTAAGGTAGTGAGGGCATTGATATATTTATAAATACCAACTAACATCAGATCAAATACCTATAACTAAATATATTAACGGACTAAGGTAATCTTATGAATATCAAAAACAAACTATATTCATTAGGTGTTGTAGCTATACTTGGTGTCGTGTCTGTTCTTTTTGCAACAAGCCATTTCGCCCAAACCACGGCTCAGCTGAATCAGGCTAGCTTACTCGTATCAAACCTAGAAATACGCTTACTCAATTTACGCCGGAATGAGAAAGATTTCCTACTCCGTAAAGATGATAAATATCTAACCTCATTCAACAACAACATGTCGATTTTCCTCAATTTGGAGACTGAACTTGCCACGATTCTTGAGCAAAGGGCGCTGCCAGATAGCCACCAGCTCAAGCAAGATATCCTTTCTTATCAGAAGGGGTTCAACAACCTCGTTGCGGCATATCAGAAACTCGGCCTTAAACCTGAACAAAACCTTCTTGGTCGCTATAACACTGAGTTAGAAGCAATTAAGACCTCACTTTCAAGTGATGAATTATTGAATTTGTTTGAGTTCAACACACAAGTGTTGTCCGGTGTTTTCGCTGATCAACTGCTACCGTCAAATGCAGCATCGCTAGCTTCAACAGCGCAAGCTGTCATTGAACAGAGTAAAATTGTTGGTCTCAAGTACAATGAGGGATTGCTTGGCGACACACGTAACCTTTCACACACTGTAGAAGAACAGTTCAAAAAGTTTTCTGCCGCGCTGGAATCAGAAACACAAGCAACGGTCGAACAACTTGCTTTTCTTAAACAAGCGGTGACCGCTGTTGTTGTGCTGATTATCTTTGGTTTCATTTTTCAAATTTCTCGCTCGATTAATCAACAAGTGTCGTTACTGCTTTCAGCGATTCAACAAATCGCTCGCTCTAATAACGTCTCACTACGCGCCAATCTCGCAGGCAAAGATGAACTGTCTGAGGTTGGAACCTATTTTAATCAATTGCTCGATAAGTTTGAGCACCTGATTGCTGGGACGAAGGCTAAATCATCTGAGCTATCACAAAGCACCTCCAACATGCATAATGCGCTACAAAATGTAATTGAACAGTTCCATGTGCAAGCGGATCATACCACCACTATGGCAACAGCCGTTCAAGAAATGGTATCGACTATCAATGAGATATCAGAAAGTACATCTATTGCGGTAGAAGGTGTGCAACAGGCCTCTGTCAATGCACAAAGCGGTCGTAAAGTCGTCGAGACAACCGTCAGCAACATAGATCAACTCACTACCATTCTCGGCAGTAGCCAAGCATCAATTGGCTCACTAAATAACCACGTTGATAAAATTGGTGACGCCGTAAACATCATCCAAGAAATAGCCGAACAAACCAACTTGCTGGCGCTCAATGCAGCAATCGAGGCAGCGCGTGCTGGTGAACAAGGGCGAGGTTTTGCGGTAGTGGCTGATGAGGTTCGTGCTCTTGCTAGCCGAACTCATCAATCAACCGAGGAGATCACTAAAGTTGTGACTGCCATTCAGAATCAAATGTCTGAAGTAGTAACCAATATTGACCAATGTAATGAGCAGGGTTCGCAAACCCTCGAAGCATCACAAACACTAGATAGTAGCCTCACTCAGATTATCGATGATATGACCAATATTCAGGCTAATTCTGAACGTATTGCATCTGCGATAGAAGAACAAGGCATAGTAATGAACCAGGTTAGTGAGTCTATCACAGAGCTCAATTCGATATCTGAAGGGAATATGCAGTCAGCTCAGCAATGTTTAACAGAGGTCGACAGAGTCTCCGTTCAAGCTACTGACATGGATAGTGCGGTTGCTGAATTCAAAACGTCTTAAATCATTACTCAAGCAAAAAAATCCCCTCTAGAGAGGGGATTTTTTATTACTCATCGTCGAGTGGTATCAACTTGGTACTTCCACCATGGATTTTCTCGCGCTTACGCTGCACCAGTGCATAGAAGCCAGGTATTAGGAAGGTACCCGCTAGTAGTACACAAAGCAGCCCCCCTATCAAAGAGATACCCAGTGAGTTTTGGCTAATGTGCCCTGCCCCAGAAGCGAAAATCAGAGGGAAGATACCTAAAATAAATGACCATGACGTCATATTTACCGCTCGGAAGCGGAGCTTACCACCTTTAACCGCCGCTTCATCGATCGGGACGTCTTTTTCTTCACGTTCTACTTTGGCAAATTCAACGATCAAAATCGCATTCTTCGCCGCTAAAGCAATGAGTAACACCAATCCAATCTGAGCGTACAAATTGAGCGGCGTTCCCGTTAGATTAAGCGCAAGGAATGACCCCAGTGTCGCAATAGGTACCACCAAGATGATCGCTAACGGGATACTCCAACTCTCGTACTGAGCCACCATAAATAGGTAGATAAAAATCAATGCCAGTGCAAAAGCGAAAATCGCTTGGTTACCTGCCAGCACCTCTTGGTAAGCCATCCCCGTCCACTCATATTGATAACCTTGCGGTAAAACTTGTGCCGCAACACGCTCCATCGCCGCAATGGCATCACCACTCGAATAGCCTGGTGCAGGTTGGCCTTGAATGATCGCGCTACGGTACATGTTGTAACGCCACGCAACGTCAGGTTCAAAAATTTGTTCAAAGCTGACTAGCGTGCTGAGTGGGATCATTTCTCCTTTCGCTGAGCGAACGTGGAAACGTTCTAAGTCTTCCATTCCGCTGCGGTGCTGTGCATCCGCCTGCATGGTGACGCGGAAGTTTTTACCAAACATCGTGAAATCATTGACGTAAAGTGAACCTAAGTTACCCTGTAGCGTTTGAAACACACTCGATAGTGGTATGCCCAATTGCTGTACTTTTTCACGATCGATATCAACATAGTAGTGAGGTACGTTGGCACGGAAGGTACTAAAAGTAAACCCGATTTCTGGTTGCCTGTTAGCCTCTTCGATCAGTTGCCCCATAACCATGGCAAGATCAGTACGGCTGCGTCCTAACGTATCTTCGAGTACAAATTCAAACCCAGAAGCGGCACCCATACCCGGTACAGCAGGAGGCCCCATCGCGAATACTATCGCCTGTGGCAGTTCCATCGCCGCACGACCATTGATTCGCTGTGCAATCGCCGCCGCGGAATGATTACCTTCAAACGCATTGCGCGTTTCCCAATCGTGCAACTTGATAAACAAAGACGCACCGTTTGAGGCTGCAGCGCCAGTCATAAAGGCATAACCGTTTGCGACTGTAATACCGTCAACCCCTGGCTCTTGCTCAACAAACTTAATTAGCTGCTCTGTTACCTCCTCAGTACGCGACAATGATGCGGCGTCTGGGAGCTGAACATTCACCAACAGAATGCCTTTGTCTTCTTGCGGAACGAAAGCGGTTGAAGTGGTTTTAGCAAAGAAGCTTACCGCACTGACCGCTACAATAAAGAAGATAACTAACAGTATCGCTTTCTTAACTAAGAATCCGGCAATCTGGCCATAGCGAGTTGTAATTCTCTCTAAACCGGCATTGAACGCAGTAAACCAGCGCGATGTATTTCCACCGCCCTGTTTGAGCACCAATGAACATAATGCAGGAGATAAGGTTAACGCGTTAATCGACGAAATCACAACTGAAATACAGATTGTCAACGCAAACTGTCGATACATGATACCCGTAATGCCAGGCAGCATCGCAACTGGGATGAATACCGCCAGCAGTACTAAGGTTGATGTGATAATCGGTCCTGTCACCTCTTTCATCGCGAGCAATGTCGCTTTCCGAGGGCTCATTGTAGGATCCTTCGCCATCGTCGTATCGACGTTTTCGATGACCAGTATTGCATCATCAACCACGATACCAATCGCTAAGATTAGACCGAACAGAGTGACGGTGTTAATAGTGAACCCAGTCATCTGCATAATCGCGAAGGTACCGATCAAAGAGACCGGGATCGCGACTACGGGTATCAAGGTTGCTCGAGCACTTCCTAGGAATAGGTAAGTAACGGCAATAACCAACAAAATCGCTTCGATAAGGGTTTTAACCACACCTTTAATCGACTCAGCAACGAAGACTGTCGTGTCATAACTCGTTTCATAAGCGATGCCCTGCGGGAAATTTGCACTCATTCGTTCGAGTAAGTCCATAACCGCCTGACCACTCTCTAACGCATTGGCATCAGATTGCAATGACAGTGCAACGATTGAGGCGTCCTGACCACGGAACTTACCACTACCGTCATAAAACTTCTTGCCTAGCTCTACTCTTGCAACATCTTTGAGATACACGCTTGAACCATCGTTCTCGGCACGAAGAACGACGTTTTCAAATTCATCAACACTCTCTAGTCGCCCTTTGGTAACAAGGTTAAACTGCACTTCTTGTGCATTACTGTATGGGGCGGCACCAATACGCCCTGCTGCAACTTGGACGTTTTGTTGAGCCAACGCAGAGTAAACATCACTTGTCGTCAGATTGAGGTTAGCCATTTTTTCTGGATCTAACCAAACACGCATTGCGTACTCACCACCACCAATAACATTAACCTCACTAATGCCTTTAACCCTTGCAAGCTGGTCTTTTACATTGAGGTTGATGTAGTTGATCAAGAATTGATCATCGTACTTACCGTCTGGTGAATAGAAGTTGAGTACCATCAGCAAGTCTGGAGAGCGTTTTTTAACCGTCACGCCAACCATACGTACTTCCTGTGGAAGTTTTGACTCAATCTGAGAGACACGGTTTTGTACGTTGACCTGCGCCATATCGGGATCTGTGCCAACATCAAAAGTGACATTGAGGCTATAAGACCCATCATTCGCACTCTTAGAAGACATGTAGATCATGTTTTCTACGCCATTGACTGAGGTTTCTATGGGATCGGCGATGGCCTGTTCAACAACCTCTGCGCTGGCACCAGTGTAATATGCGGTAACACTTACTGACGGTGGACTGATTTTTGGATACTCAGCAACAGGTAGGATTGCGAGTGAAATCGCCCCTGCCAGTGTAAGAATAATAGAGATAACCAGCGCAAATTTAGGACGCTGGATAAAGAAACGACTTAACATTTAGACCTCGTTATTCAGCAGCTTTGGCTTGTTCTACACGCACTGGCACGCCGTTACGTATCCGCTGTAAGCCTTGCGTAATAACCTGCTCATCCGCAGATAAACCCTCAGTTACTATGATTCCACTTTCTAACTGGCGTCCTAGCTGGACATTTCTGCGCTCAGCCACATTCCCTTCTGCCACCAGCATGACAAAGTTGCCTTCCAAATCAGTCTGGACTGCTCGACGAGGAATGATCACCACTTGGTTAGCTTGCTTCTCTCTTAGCTCAACACGAATATGCTGACCCGGAAGCAGGCGATAGTCTGGATTATCAACCACAGCACGCATCGCTATCGTGCCGGTATTTAAGTCAATTCGATTACCAAGAAAATCTAGCTTGCCAAGATGTTCGAAGCTGGCACCGTTTTCTAATATCACACCAACTTCAACGGCTTGTGCGTCGCCATCGCCTTTCACTTTATCCATCCCTAGTTCAAGACGCTCACGCTCGCTGATGCTAAAACTTGTATGCACTGGGTCTAGGCTCACAAGGGTGGTTAAGATTCCAGACTGGGGTGAAACAAGGTCACCGGTACTCACATTACTTTGAGCGGTTCGGCCTGCAAAAGGTGCCCGAATTTCTGTATATGACAGGTTGACTTCAGCCAAATGTAGCTGCGCTTTACCTGCTTCAACTTGAGCTTGTGCTCCAAGTAATGCCGCATTTAGATTGTCGAACTCTGACTGAGAAATACTGCCTTTAGGTAGTAGGTTTTTAGCGCGTTGAAAATCCAGTTCGGCTTTCTTTAATGTTGCATTTGCCTGTGCCAAGGTCGCTTTCGCGCTGGCTCGCTGAGCTTCAAACGATGATGGTTCGATGGTATAGAGAAGTTGCCCCTTTTCGACCATTTGTCCTTCTTCAAAATGGCGAGCTTTAAGATACCCGCTCACTTGCGCGGTAATATTGGTATCTTCGACCGCTTCAATCCGCCCGATATAAGACTTACTTTGTTGATGGGAACTGTATTGAACTGGCTCAGCGACAACAAGCTGTGCCGGTAATTGATTCTGTCCTTGAGGGTTTTCGCCGCATCCTACGAGAAAAAGTGCGCTAGCAAGCGCAGTACAGGTAAAGGTTTTTTTCATGAATAGACCGCTAGATAGATATAAATGGGCTTGCCTAAAAATACCTAACGGTCAATCGAGCTTTGTCCGAACAATATCAGGACAATTAGCTTAAGTGTATCAAGCTGTTACAAGTTCTAACCTTGTGTGTCGTTCTGTAAGACGCTGTAATTCTGCGCCCGATTCCCAGCGGTAAACCAACTCAGGTACTTGGTGACCACAAGGGGCGTTCCAAAGCCTTTCCAAGCTGTTGGTTCCACCCAAATGCTGGTAAAACTCTACCGCTTGATGATTCTCTTTCATCACTTCCAAATACACACCACTGTCTGGAAAATACTGAGTAATCCACTTGGAGACTTCAGCCAGCAGTGTAACCCCTAATCCCCTGCCACGGTAATTGGGATCGATATGTAGGGAGTCGATAATCGTACCTTTTTCGAAATCATGATTGCCAAATGCACAGACAAAACCACACAAAAGGCCACCTTCTTCGATCAGAAGAACACATTGATTAAAAGGAGGGTTAATGAGGCGGGTCTGCCAAATCGCGAGACGTTCATCTAGCACTTCGTTATCAAGAAACTCTTGCCCAAGAATGCCTTGATAATATTGTTTCCAACTTTGCGCGTGCAAGGTAGCAATACGCTCATAGTCGCTATATTCAGCTACTTTTAATTCCATTTATAGTTCCTTATTACTTCCTGTAAGGATTGAGTGCCCCTTCATACTATAAAACATTTAACAAAAAGCCAAACATTCTGGGAAATGGCATCATTTGTGTTGGTTATTCTGCAACCCAGTTCAAAACCACGACGAAAAATTTGCTTACCAATTATTTTGACAAAATCACGTGCGCTAACCGACATACTGAGCCATCGAGTTTGACTTACAACTGTACGCTGATATTCTAGCGAACAACTGTTAGCTCAAAGGAAAAGCTCGATGTCTGGTTCTAACAAACCACCACTGATTTGGTTAAACATATTTATTTTCTTGTCATCCTTTATAGTCGCTTTGGTGATTGTTCCTTGGTACGGCTTAACGGCCGGTTACGGCCTTGAACACCTCGTCTGGTTCGTTATTGCCTTTTCATTTTGTAATCTTTCGATTACTGCTGGCTACCACAGGCTATGGTCGCATAAGACCTATGAAGCGCACTGGTCATTACGCGCACTCTTTGCCCTTGGTGGCGCGTTTGCGCTACAAAACAGTGCTCTGCACTGGAGTTCCGACCATAGAATTCACCACAAACATGTCGATAATAACGATAAAGATCCTTACTCGGCTAAACGTGGCTTTTGGTTTTCTCATATTGGTTGGATGTTGCGTGAATATAATGCCAATACCTATTCCGATTATGGCAATTGCCGAGATTTACAGCGTGATAAAATCGTCATGTGGCAACATAAATACTATGTGCCTGTTGCGATTCTAACTAACTTCGGTATTCCACTATTACTTGGCGTTGTTTATGGTGATATCTTTGGCATGTTGCTTGTGGTTGGAGTATTACGTCTAGTACTTAGTCATCACTCAACATTCTTCATTAATTCGCTCGCCCATATTTGGGGCTCACAACCATATACCGATAAAAATACGGCTCGTGACAACGCCGTACTTGCCGTGTTCACCTTTGGCGAGGGATACCACAACTACCATCACATCTTCGAGAACGATTATCGTAATGGCATCTATTGGTGGCAGTACGACCCGACTAAGTGGTTGATTAAGTCCTGCTCATGGTTAGGTTTGACCAATAAATTGCGAGTTACGCCGAAAATTAAAATTGAAAAAGCCATCGCCAAGCAAGCGCTCGCCAAGGCGTCTAAAAATGTTAGTAAACTGCCAAACGCATCAATGCTTAACGAAGCGTTAAACAAAGAGTTTGAGGCGTTAATGTCGAGAATGGCAGACTATTACGATGTAAAAAAACAGGTCATTGAGGCAAAGAAAACCGATTTGGCAAAGAAATATGAAAAGTCATTGCTCAAACTGCGTTATCAGCAAATGAAGCAAGAACTTGCCGCACAGCGCAAGAGCTGGAATAGCCTAGTCGCACAATACGCCTAATTAAAAGGCTCACGCCGTTACAACGTGAGCCTTAAAATTATTTCTTTTTACCGCGATTAGCGTGAATCTTCAGCTTCGCTTTCATCTTGCGCTTATCTGAGTTTCGACCTTTACGGTGTGGCACTTTATCTGGCTCAATATCTTCAATCAAACTCGGCTCAAAGCCCTGTAGCCACTCTTGAGGCAACTTGGCATCCAATAGGCGCTCAATCGCGTGAAGTAAGTACTCTTCATCACGGCTCATTAACGAAACAGCGAAACCTTCCTTTCCTGCACGGCCCGTACGACCGATTCGGTGAACGTAATCTTCGGCTTTGTATGGCATATCAAAGTTAACCACTTGCTCAAGCTCCTGAATATCGAGCCCCCTTGCCGCCACGTCAGTCGCTATCAGAGCACGAATTTGACCTGATTTAAAATCATCAAGTGCTTTTTGCCTCGCGCCTTGACTCTTGTCACCATTAATTGAAGCCGCTTTGATTCCGTCTAGCTTAAGCTCTTTCGCTAAAGCATCACTACCCTGTTTTGTCTTAGTAAAAACCAAAACTTGCTGCCAATTTCTAGAGCCTATCAAATACGCGAGAAGCTCTGCTTTACGCTTCTTATCGACTGGATAAACCATCTGTTTAACCGTCTCTGCGGTACTGTTTGATGGAGAGACCTGTACTTCTACAGGTTCATTAAGCATTCGATAGGCGGTAGTTTTAATTCTCTGATCAAAAGTCGCAGAGAAGAACAGAGTCTGTCGATTTGCATTGCAGCGTTGAAGAATACGCTTAATATCAGGCATAAACCCCATGTCCAGCATTCGATCCGCTTCATCGAGGACTAAATATTCTGTCTTATTGAGGTTAATATTTTTGCAGTACATGTGGTCGATAAGGCGACCAGGTGTTGCGATCAGAATGTCACATCCTTGCATAAGATTTCTGGTTTGGACATTCATACTTGTGCCTCCATAGACAGCCACCACTTTGATATCTGTCTTGGATGCATACTGAGTAAGATTGTCGAACACCTGTTGAGCAAGTTCGCGCGTAGGAACCAGAACCAATGCGCGAACATCGTTGCTCTGCAGATCACGCTTGGTATTCGAATCAATTAATCTTTGCAGTATAGGCAGACCAAATGCAGCGGTTTTGCCCGTACCAGTTTGAGCACCCGCTAAGACGTCTTTTCCTTCAATAACATGAGGAATAGCCTGAATTTGTATTTCTGTAGGTTGTTCAAAGCCTAGTGTTTCTAACGTAGATAAAAGCGTAGAGCCCAATCCAAGAGCTTCAAATTGTATCGACATGCGGGTTACCTATAATTGCAAGGCGGACGATTCTATCAGAAACTTTTGCTGGCAGTTAGTATCTGTGGATAGAGCTGAGCAAATAACTCATCCAGTTGATGATAATTCTGTCGTAGATAGGGAATGCACTCCACCAGCGTGACCATTCTTGGTGAACGATGTGACATTCGCTGTAATGCGAACTCGATATTTTCGATGTGCTGATAGGACTGTAACCAACGCCCCTCACTCATAGCATGTGTGACGGTGACAAACCGATCCGGAACAACATCCGCCATCTCTTCACTCATCACTTGCATCAGCGAGTGAGTGCAGAATCTTCGCCCGATTACGTTGATACCCTTATGAAAGCACAAAGCCAGCGCGATTGCACTGGCTCTTTCGGGTTGCTACCTAAGTAGACTTATCGTCACTGAAGAATCGTTATTTGAAAATCTCTTCGGCGAGCGCTTCAATTGACTGCTCGTAGTCCGAGAGTTCAAAGCCAATTTCCATGGCATCTAACAGCTCGAGGCATTCTTCATTGATTGTTTGGTCACTCATTCTGACCTCCTTTATAAAAACACTTATCAAGACCTGCGTTTTTCAAGTCTCAGCCTGAATATGCGGGTTCTTGGTTCCTTTTTAAACCACTTATATGACAGTTTTTTGAAAGGCGAAAGTAAATTCTGACTATGATTTGCTCTTTATTCCAACGCAATCGATTACCCCGACAACCATCCCATGCATGTAAACATAAAATTACACTGGTGGTAATTAATTTGTACAAAACACTTGTCTTTGTCAAAGATCTTTTTCAAAATGGTCACATTGTCAGTCTTAATGACTACATATTACACAACAGTTAGTCATAACCTCTACTAAAGTCAGATAAACGTAAAGAATTATATACAATGAACAAATCAAAGGTATTGGGTAGTACTTTGATCATTGCTGGGACCACCATTGGTGCTGGCATGCTTGCGCTACCACTCGCTTCTGCGGGTATAGGCTTCACCACTTCACTTATCATTATGATCGCTCTATGGGCATTAATGGCGTATACCGCTTTATTGATGATTGAAGTACATCAACATGCAGACCAAGATGCGACCTTACACACCCTTGCCAATCAATTTCTAGGCATCAAGGGGAAATGGGTAGCAAGCTTTGCGATGATGTTTCTCTTCTATGCACTTTGCGCAGCTTACATTGCTGGTGGTGGCGCACAGTTTGCGGAGCGTATTGCGACTTTCTCTGGTGTTGAAGTTTCACCAACAACATCGACCGTGTTGTTTACCCTATTAGTCGCCGCAGTGGTAACGATTGGCACTGCGACAGTGGATAAAGTTAACCGAGTACTATTTTCAATTAAGATCATTGCGATGGTAATGGTGCTTACTTTCTTAGCACCGAATGTCACTGAATCTTACCTATTAAGTATGCCTGTAGAACAAGGTCTAGTGATCGCTGCGATTCCGGTGATTTTCACTTCTTTTGGTTTCCACGGCAGCATCCCTGCGATTGTTAACTACTTAGATGGCCATACGCCTTCACTGCGCAAGGCCATTTTGATCGGTTCCGCGATTCCATTGGTGATCTACGTTTTCTGGCAAGTCGTCACACTGGGCGTCGTCAATCAGTCTCAACTACTCGAAAATCAGGGATTGAGTTCACTTATCTCGACACTGGCCACCACTGTTCATCGCTCTAATCTGGCTCAAACTATCGGTATCTTCGCTGATTTGGCACTGCTGACTTCATTTCTTGGGGTGAGTCTCGGGTTGTTCGAATTCCTAGGCGACAAGATCAATAAAAGTGGTAACGGTGGTTCACGCGTATTGGTCGGATTGGTGACATTTCTACCACCAATGGGCTTCGCCTTGTTCTACCCTCAGGGCTTTATTGCGGCGCTAGGATATGCCGCCATTGCACTGGTTGTACTGGCCATCTTTTTGCCCATTTTGATGGTCAAAAAAGCTCGTCAACAGGCCTCGACACAAAGCTATCAAGTACTTGGTGGTAATGTAGGCCTAATCGCAACCAGTTGTGTTGGGGTGGTTATCGTCACAGCTCAGGTACTGATCACCGCAGGTGTATTACCAAGCTTGGGTTAGTGGCAGATTCTAAGTAAAAACGGCGCGATGACTCGCGCCGTTTTTGATCCTTCCTTAGAACAAACCAATATAATTACTTAATTGTGTAATTTTCTCATTGATAGCCCGTTCTATTCTCAAGTAGTGATAACCATTTACGAGGTTAATATGAAAGTGAAGTTTAAGTTTATCCTCTCCGCTGTTGCATGTGTGGCCGTGCTCACCTCTTTTTTCGGCGCGGCAGATAGCAATATGTCTGGCACGAAAACTTTAAACGATTATGACGTAGCGACGTTGGCTGGAGGCTGTTTTTGGTGTACTGAATCCGATTTGGAAAAACTGCCTGGCGTTATCGATGTGATTTCTGGCTATGCTGGTGGTGATATTGAGAATCCAACTTACAAACAAGTTTCGTCCGGTAAGACTGGGCACCTTGAAGTCATCAGCGTTAAATACGATCCTAAAACGGTCACTTATGAGCAAGTTCTCGACCAGTTTTTTCGTCATATAGACCCAACGGATGATCAAGGCTCCTTTGTCGATAGAGGTCGCCACTATCGCCCTGCTGTTTTTTATCATACCCAAGAACAGAAAAAGATTGCCGAAAACTTTATCGCGCAAATTGATGCGTTAGGTATTTTCAAGAAACCATTGAAAACCGAGTTGATCGAATTCAAAGCGTTCTGGCCGGCTGAAGATTACCACCAAGATTATTACAAGCGTAATAAAATTCGCTATAACTACTACCGTTACGCATCTGGTCGCGATCAGTATTTAGATGAGATTTTTGGCGAAGATCGTCAGGACAATCCTGTAACGCTGCGCGCACTTATTGACGATAAAATAAGTGCTGAAAGTGTTAAACCATATGCCAAACCATCGCAGTCTGCGATTAAGAACAAGCTTACTGAGCTTCAGTACTACGTCACTCAACAAGAAGGGACAGAACGCGCATTCAGCAATGAATACTGGGATAACAAAGAGGCTGGGATTTATGTCGATATTGTTTCTGGAGAGCCTCTTTTCTCATCCACTGACAAGTATAAATCAGGCACAGGCTGGCCAAGTTTTACTAAGCCGATAAATCAAGGTTACATTGTCACAAAAACCGACTACCACCTTCTCTATCCCCGAACAGAAGTTCGCAGCCGATTTGCGGACTCCCATTTAGGGCACGTGTTTAAAGATGGTCCAGCGCCGACAGGCCTGCGCTACTGCATGAACTCCGCAGCAATGAGGTTTATTCCGTTAGCAGATTTGGAAAAAGAGGGGTACGGCGACTATCTCTACCTGTTCGACAGTTAAATCCATCCAAACGTCGTTAGCAAAAAAGCCAACCTGAACATAGGTTGGCTTTTAGCTCACTATTAGCGCTTACTTCATCACACGAGCTTTGAAACTGCGTCCTTTCATCTTGCCTGTCGTAAGCTGTTTTAACGCAGGTTTGACGATATCATGCTCCACCGCTAGGTATGAAACCATTGCTAGGATATTAATCTTGCCAATCTTTTTACCATCTAAGCCAGCTTGCTTAGTCAAGGCTCCCAAAATGTCTCCAGCGCGCACCTTTTGTTTCTTGCCGCCTAATATCTGGATTGTTTGCATTTTAGGGTAGAACGGTCGCTCAATCGGTTTTTCCGGTAATTTAGCTGGTGAGATAACTAAGTCCATGTACTCTTCAATACGTGCGACTCGATAGTGTTCTTTCTCGCTGTAGAAGCTAAATGCAACGCCTTTTGAGCCAGCGCGCCCCGTTCGACCGATTCGATGGACATGAACTTCAGGATCGCGGGAAAGCTCAAAGTTGAAAACCGCATCAAGGTTATCAACGTCCAATCCACGTGCCGCCACATCGGTCGCAACCAAAATAGAGATACTTTTATTGGCAAACATGGTCAACGCTTGCTCACGCTCACGCTGTTCCATATCTCCATGCAATTCAACCACACTAAATCCACGATGTTTCAGTTCATCCGTTACGTTTTGCACCTCTTTCTTCGTGTTACAAAACACAACCGACGACTCTGGCTTATGCGTCAGTAATAGGGCTTCCAGTGCGTCATCACGCGCTTCAGTCGTGTCTAATTGATAGAAGCGTTGCTCAATGGTTGTCGTTGCATGTGTTGACTCAACTTTGACCATTTCCGGCTTAACCATGACTTTGGCAGCCAATGACTCAATGTTGTTAGGGAAAGTGGCGCTAAACAGCAAAGTCTGACGCTCGGCTGGCGCAGCGGCAATTATCGTATCAATCGCCTCTTCAAAACCCATCTCAAGCATGCGGTCAGCTTCATCCAGCACGAGTGTATTCAACTCATCAAGGCTAATGCGTCCCTTAGACATATGATCAAGTATTCGACCAGGCGTACCAACTAAGATATGCGCACCGTGCTCAAGTGAACCGATCTGTGGCCCCATTGGTAGGCCGCCACATAAGGTAAGTACCTTAATGTTGTGAATACCACGCGCTAGGGTGCGGATCTCTTTCGCAACCTGATCAGCCAGTTCACGAGTCGGGCAAAGTACTAATGTTTGCACTCGAAAGCGTTTAACATTGAGGTTACTCAGCAAGCCCAATGAGAATGTTGCGGTTTTACCTGAACCTGTTTTGCCTTGACCAATCACGTCTTTACCGCTGAGCACGAGAGGTAAAGCTTGCTGTTGGATTGGCGTCATTTCTTTGTAGCCAAGGCTATCCAACGTTTCAAGCAATTCAGGCTTCAGTTCAAGGGTGTTAAATGAAGTTGTCACTGTTTTATCCTTTGAGGATTGGCTGGAAGGAGTGTTCTCCCAGCATTAAAAACTAAAAACCGCTTCGAAATGGAAGCGGTTTTGAATTCGTAAGTCCGACGCAGCTTGTCCTATCGAATTCCGTGCAGGAACTCATGGCGTGTCGCTGGATTTGACTTGAAAATGCCACCTAATGCCGTCGTTGTGGTTTCACTGGTTGCATCCATAACACCACGTGACTTAACACAGTAATGGGTTGCATCTATGGTTACTGCCACATCATCTGACTCTAGCAGGGTTTGCAATGCGACTAAGATCTGCTGTGTCATACGCTCTTGCACCTGAGGGCGCTGAGCGAAGAAACGGACGATGCGGTTAATCTTAGACAGGCCGATGATTTTTCCACGTGGAATATAAGCGACCGCTGCACGACCATCAATTGTCACTAAGTGATGCTCACAGGTACTCGTCACTGTGATGTCTTTCACTCGAACCATTTCACTGACATTCATCTTGTTTTCGATGACAGTAATCTTGGGGAAATTTGAGTAATCTAAGCCAGAGAAAATCTCATCAACGTACATTTTTGCGATACGGTGCGGAGTCTCTTCTAAACTGTCATCAGTAAGGTCTAGCTCTAGTAGAGAGAGAATTTCACGCATATGGTGTTGAATCTTTTCTTTTTTCTCTTCTCGACTGAACGAGTTTGGCGCCATCGGCGTCTCTAATCCTCGTTGCTCTAGCGCATCTTTGACCAACTTTGCGGATTCGCTAAGACCTGACATTCCACTTCCTCTTATTTACCCCTTTAGGATGGCTGACAAGGATACTCGGATTTTTGAATAATTACACCCATATTTTATTGGAGGTCATTATTGCTCTATGGCTATCTATGATAGAGTGTTGACCATTAGACTAAAAATAATAGTAAATTAGGATTTTTGATATGGGCTGCTGCGATGCACCAGGCTTAATGCCGATCGAAGAGGCGATGGATAAAATGTTATCGCCAATTGAAGCTATCCAAACAACGTTACAACTTCCCTTAGCAGATGCAATCGGCTATGTGCTCGCTGAAGACATACTCTCCCCTATTTTTGTACCGCCATTTGATAACTCTGCAATGGATGGTTACGCCATTCGTATCGCGGATTTAACGAATCACAATGTCATGCCGATGGCTGGTAAGTCGTTCGCGGGTCAGCCGTTTGAAGGCGATTGGCCAATCGGTTCATGTGTTCGTATCATGACTGGTGCAAAAATTCCTGATGGCTGTGACGCGGTCATTATGCAAGAGAACACTCAAGTTACTGAGCAAGGTATTCTCTTTAATCAAACCGACGTAAAACCGCAAAACAATATTCGCCCAACTGGCGATGACATCAAGCAAGGTGATATTGTCCTAGCAAAAGGCGCTCGTTTGACTGCGCGTGATATTCCGATGATCGCAACTCTCGGCGTTAGCCAGGTTAGCGTGATACGTAAACCGCGTGTGGCGTTTTTTTCCACTGGCGATGAGCTACGTCCTTTAGGTGAAACCTTATCCGAAGGTCAGATTTACGACAGTAACCGTTACGGTATTAAGCCTCTTATCGAAAACTTCGGTTGTGAAGCGATTGATCTCGGCATCATTCCAGACTGCCCAGAAACCCTCAAGGCAACGTTTGAACACGCGCAGACATTGGCTGACGTGGTTGTGACTTCCGGTGGTGTCAGCGTTGGTGAAGCAGATTACACCAAAGATATCTTACAAGAGTTAGGTCAAATCGGCTTTTGGAAGCTAGCAATCAAGCCGGGTAAGCCTTTTGCGTTTGGTAAGCTATCGACAGCTTGGTTCTGTGGCTTGCCGGGTAACCCTGTCTCTGCCGTGTTAACCATGTATGTTCTTGTTCAACCTCTACTAGCAAAATTGGCAGGACATACCGAATGGAAAGCACCAGAGTCAATCCCAGCAACAACACGCAGTGCTTTTAAGAAAGCGCCAGGGCGCACGGATTATCAACGTGGCATCTACTCTATTGAGAATGGTCAGTTTGTCGTAGAAACAACGGGCAACCAAAGTTCAGGTGCGTTCAGATCGATGAGTCTAGCCAACTGCTTCGTCGTACTTGAACGAGAACGTGGACGAGTCGAGATTGGCGAAACCGTCAACATCCAGCTATTTAACCCGACGCTTTACTAGAGGTGCCACTTGGAGATCTTATCTGATCAAGAAATGCTCCGCTACAACCGTCAAATCATTCTTAAGCAGTTTGACTTTGACGGTCAAGAAGCGCTCAAGCAAAGTTCTATTCTCGTTCTTGGCGCCGGAGGACTTGGCTGTGCTTCTACTCAATATCTCGCGACGGCGGGGGTTGGTACGTTAACCCTCATCGACGACGATGTGGTTGAACTTTCTAATCTACAGCGTCAGGTTCTTCACCACGATTCAGATATCGGGGTTAAAAAAGTCGATTCGGCCGCTCAATCACTGAGAGAGCTTAATCCCAATATTACGGTTAACACCTTCGATAAGCGTCTTTCTGATCAACAACTATCACAGTTGATCGAACAGCATACTCTTGTTCTTGATGCATCGGACAACGTCGAAACACGCAACCAGTTAAACCGCCTTTGCTACGCAAATAAAACGCCCCTAGTCTCAGGTGCTGCGATTCGCATGGAGGGGCAAGTAAGCGTGTTTACTTACCAAGATGATCAACAACCTTGTTATCAATGTCTCAGCGCCTTGTTCGGCAATACAGCATTGAGTTGTGTTGAAGCTGGCGTCATGGCACCGGTTGTCGGCATTATAGGTGCGGTTCAGGCGATGGAGGCAATTAAGGTAATTTCTGGCTATGGCACGCCGAAACAAGGCAAGATCTTGATGTTAGATGCATTGACGATGTCTTGGCGTGAAATGAATTTAATGAAGATGCCAAACTGTCCTGTGTGTCACTAGAAGTAAGGTAGTGGTAGAGTGCTGACGATGAATCATCCCAAAGGCTTTATCGCTACCTTGTTGCTTGGTGCGCTGGCACTCTATGTTTTGACGTGGCTAATGCAAGATCGTCCGTCGACGGAAGTCCGAGCGGTAGTTGACTCACAAACGGTCACCCAGTCACTGGATGGCAATCGTCGTTTTTTAAATGTTACCACTGAATCTCAGCAACAACTGTTGATTCAAGTTCCAGCAAATATTGACTGTCCCCGTCTATCTCAGGTAATTATTCAGCAGCAACAAACGTTGTTGTCAGATTCCATGTCGTATCAATTGATTCGCTGCACCGCAGCACAATAAAAAGGATTTTTGATGTCACCACTCGTAACCCCCCAATGGCTCGCTCAACAGATGAGCGATAATCGCTTAGTTATCTTAGACACCAGTATTGATTTCCAGATCCCCGGAGAAGTTGAGAAGGATAAAACGAACTTAATCCCGTGCTCACGCCGTTTTGATTACGACGCGGTGTTTTGCGATCCAGACACTAGTCTCCCGCACATGATGCCAACCGAAGAGCGTTTTAATCACTTAGCTCAGGATCTAGGTTTGAATAATGACTCTGTAATTGTTGTTTACGACAACAGTGGCACTTTTGCTTCGCCAAGAGCATGGTGGATGTTACGTGCGATGGGACATGAGCAAGTCTACATTCTCGATGGCGGTCTGACTGAATGGAAAGCGTGTGGATTTGATACGACGACACGTTATTTAGCTCCAACAGCGAAAGGCAACTTTTCTGGTAAGCTGAATCCGGATTACTTTGTCGACGCACAATATGTGGTTCAACAAATCGATAATGATGCGAGCCTAACCGTCGATGCTCGTTCCAAAGCACGCTTCGATAGTGAAGTAGCAGAGCCACGTCCAGGCTTACGCAGTGGTCATATCCCCAATTCAGTTTGTCAGCCTTTTGCACAGCTAATGGATCAACATAAGTTAAAGCCAGTCGAACAACTTAAACAGATTTTACAGCCGACGCTCTCAACAGATGCGGCTCAAACACTCTTTAGCTGTGGCTCTGGTGTCACCGCTTGCATTGTACTGCTTGCAGCCTATCTTTGTGGTTATCGTAATCTCGCCGTTTATGATGGCTCATGGACAGAATGGGGCGCAAACAGCGATTTGCCTATCGCCACAACTAGCAAATAACCGCTTATACATCCGTTTTGTTGAGATTATAAAAGGCAGCCTTAGCTGCCTTTTTTGTTATTTCATTTGCTCATCGAGGTTTAGCACGGTGAGTGCATTGCTCACACTTGTGGCGATCACGTCAATCACACCAGTTCGCAACGCTCCAAGTAGCGCAAGCGGTTTACTGTTTTCTGCTGCAATGGCGATAACCTGCGAAATCGGTCGAAACTCGTCAATGCTCAGCCCGATCACTCGGTCACTCATCACAGTTGTGGCGGATTGACCATGTATATCAAAGAAATCGTAACCAGCAAAATCGCCAACCACCCCTTGTTGCATCCTTGATTGAACAACTTCCTCGGCAGTAAACCACCCAAGATCAACCATATAACTGTTTTCGCTCATGTCACCAATACCGACCAAGGCAACATCAGCTTTACGTGCCAAGTCTAAGGTTTGTTTGACAGTTGCGTTTTGCATAAAGGCGAGCTTCTGTTCTCGGTTCTCCGCGTAAGCTGGCGCATACAATGTTTCTGAGGTTCCGCCATAGCTTTTGGCAAATTGACGGCAGATGTGGTCGGCATTAAACATCCCCCCACGTGGATGGATACCACCAATACCACATACGAATTTAACGTCTCTTTGCGGAATAACGCCGACATGATGCGCTACAGCGGAGACATTGCGTCCCTGCCCCACGGTCACAACAGAACCGTTTTGAATCGAGCTCGCCATATATTTCGAGACTAGACCCGCAACCTGCTGACGCTGTTGCTCTTCAACTGGTTGATCCAAGGCGATCAAAGCACGCTTAACACCAAATCGTTCGATAAGACGTTGTTCTATTTTAGCGCTAAAAACTGGGTGATATTTGACCGTGATCTCCACAATACCTTCGTCTCTGGCCTGCTTTAGCATCCGACCAACTTTGGCACGTGAGACAGAGAACTTCTTCGAAATCTCCTCTTGTGTCGCACCATCCTGATAGTAGGCCACTGAGATTTCAGTCAGTAGATCTGCGTTGTCATCCGAAATGTCATTCTGAGATTTGTTCATTGGTGTATTTTCCAAACCAAATAAATCGCACCTAACATGTGCTCACAGCCGTAGCATATGTCACAACCCGCCATTTTGGCAACATTTGCTCAGTGAAATTACAAATTCTCAGCACGTTTTTTATCCTTCATACACTAGCCTGAACCCTTACTGCTTCTTGGCAAACGTTTAGTTATCCTGCCACCAGTCAGGTTTGAAAAAAATACTTGATGAACATCACTTAAAAGCTCATTCGGCAATTGACTTTCTATCTGTATAAGATAATTATGAACCCATCATTTACTCAGCGTTCGAGCAAATGTTCACAACAAATGTTCATACGTTGAAAATTATTTAGGTTAAGTAAGCTGAGTTGTCCTTAGCGGAAAAATCGACTATTACTTAACTCGCTTGCAATTGCATCCCCATATCATGTCGTGATCTGGGAGCCCAATGAAATAGGATGATCGAAATGAGCAACAAATTAGAGCAACTTCGTAAACTAACGACTGTAGTCGCTGATACTGGTGAAATTGATGCAATCAAAAAATACCAGCCAGAAGACGCAACGACTAACCCTTCTCTGATTCTTAAAGCCGCTCAAATCGAAGAGTACGCGCCTCTAATCGACGCTTCTATCGAATACGCAAAATCTCAAAGCTCTGATAAAGCACAGCAAGTACAAGATACGTGTGACATGCTAGCGGTAAACATCGGTAAAGAAATCCTTAAAACCATTCCAGGTCGTATCTCTACTGAAGTTGATGCACGTCTTTCTTACGACATGGAAGGCAGCGTAGCAAAAGCACGCCAGCTAGTTAAAATGTACAACGATGCAGGCATCACTAACGATCGCATCCTTATCAAGCTTGCGTCTACTTGGGAAGGCATCCGTGCCGCTGAAATCCTAGAAAAAGAAGGCATCAACTGTAACCTTACTCTTCTATTCTCTTTCGCTCAGGCTCGCGCATGTGCTGAAGCTGGCGTATTCCTAATCTCTCCATTCGTTGGTCGAATCATGGACTGGTACAAAGCGAAAGAAGGTCGTGACTTTGAAGCACAAGAAGACCCAGGCGTGTTGTCAGTATCTAAGATCTACAACTACTACAAAGAGTACGGCTACAACACTGTCGTCATGGGCGCAAGTTTCCGAAACATCGGTGAGATCCTTGAGTTAGCTGGCTGTGACCGTCTGACTATCGCTCCTGCACTTTTAGCAGAACTTGAAGCTGCTGAAGGTGAAGTCGTTGAGAAGCTAGTTGATTCTAAAGGTTCAGCAGCTCGTCCAGCAGCAATGACTCACGCTGAGTTCCTATGGGAGCACAACCAAGACCCAATGGCTGTTGAGAAGCTTGCAGAAGGTATCCGCAACTTCGCAGTAGACCAAGGCAAACTTGAAGCAATGATTGAAGCGAAGCTTTAATCAACAGAATTTCTAGAGGGGAACGTTTGCGTTCCCCTCTTATTATCCTTTCTTAAGAAACAATCTATTAATCGGTATTTATTATGGATCACTCTCTTCAATCAAGAAAGCATCTAGCAAATGCAATCCGCGCTCTAAGCATGGATGGTGTACAACAAGCTAACTCTGGTCACCCAGGCGCACCTATGGGTATGGCTGATATCGCTGAAGTTCTTTGGCGTTCACACCTAAATCACAACCCAGCTAACCCAGAATGGGCAGATCGCGACCGTTTTGTACTTTCTAACGGCCACGGCTCTATGCTGATTTACTCTCTGCTACACCTTGCTGGTTACGAGCTGTCTATCGACGATCTGAAGAACTTCCGTCAGCTGCATTCTAAGACTCCAGGTCACCCAGAGTACGGTTATGCGCCTGGTATCGAAACAACAACGGGTCCTCTAGGTCAAGGTATCACAAACGCGGTTGGTATGGCGCTGGCTGAGAAAACGCTTGCTGCACAATTCAACAAACAAGGCCACGACATCGTTGACCACTTCACTTATGCATTTATGGGTGATGGCTGTCTGATGGAAGGTATCTCACACGAAGCATGTTCTCTTGCGGGCACGCTAGGTCTTGGCAAACTTATCGCTTTCTGGGATGACAATGGTATCTCTATCGATGGTCATGTTGAAGGTTGGTTCTCTGACGATACTCCTAAGCGTTTTGAAGCGTACGGCTGGCATGTAATCCCAGCAGTTGACGGTCACGATGCAGAAGCGATCAATGCGGCTATCATTGCAGCAAAAGCTGACCCTCGCCCTACGCTAATCTGTACTAAAACCATCATCGGTTTTGGTTCACCTAACAAGTCTGGTTCACACGACTGTCACGGTGCACCACTAGGCGCTGAAGAAATCGCAGCGACACGTAAAGAACTTGGTTGGGAGCACGGTCCTTTTGAAATTCCGCAAGATGTCTACGCGCAATGGGATGCGAAAGAAGCAGGCGCAGCTAAGGAAGCAGCGTGGAACAAGAAATTTGCAGCTTATGAAGCAGCATATCCAGAACTTGCAGCAGAATTCAAACGCCGCGTAAACGGTGAACTGCCAGCAGAGTGGGAAGAGAAAGCCAACGCGATCATCGCTGATCTACAAGCTAACCCAGCCAAC
>NZ_JBNJOJ010000045.1:0-28722 GCF_050113655.1 Vibrio sp. TRT 29B02 | reverse complement strand
GGAGCGACACACGAGGTTCGAACTCGTGACCTCAACCTTGGCAAGGTTGCGCTCTACCAACTGAGCTAGTGTCGCATCAACAACGTTTCCGCTGTTCAGGGCTGCGAATTATAAGTGCATTTTTTTGTGATGCAAGTCCTTCATGCAAAAATAATCTATTTTTTTTTCGTTTGGATAAAAAGCGCACACCAATAGACAAACAAGCTTGATATTTATACAGAACCTAGGCTTCGCATGATGAAGTTTAAGTCTGAACAAGAGTTTAAAATGCGATGTTGTACAGCCTTTTACGCCATGTAGGTCGCAGGCCCATCACATTTTATATATAACTAGTGTTTATAAATCCCCCAAACGAATCATGCATTTAAGCGTTGTCGTAGTAGGTTCTCTTATCCATGTCATACCTCAAGCACTATTGGAAAGCCCTGATAACCCTGATTCTGGTCGCCTTCATTGTAGGATGTGGCTCGATCCCGAAACCTGTACGCAACTTGGGTAAAAGTGATGTGGATTTTGTTATGGACGTTCACGCTCGACAATTGAAAGAACAAATGGTCGAGCTAACCCGAAAACTGTATGTGCGAAATCCAATCCAGCTAAAGAAAAATCCTCAAGCAACCATAGACAGCCGTATCGCACAAATTTTTGGTGTTGAAGATAGTATCGACCTCCCTCCTCTCATTTTTGACGAACTTAACGGTGTCACCGGGATTGACGCGATTTTGCTGAGTTTTGATGATAACTATCAAGGTGACAGGGTGTTTGCCGCCGTCGTCGGTTTGTCCGAGATGCTCAGACGTTCATACAACCACCAGCAAGAATTCTTTATTCTCGATTCTCTAGATGAACAATCTCTCTACAACAGCGCTCGCAATATCGAAGTGTTTGTTTGGCGTCTCTACCATCGCAAAGACAGCGAAGGTAATCCTCTCATCTACAGCAATTCCTTCGATGAAGATGGATCCGACATAAGCTTTGATCGCCTATTTTCCAAGATGGTTATGATTCAAGACATGATGGCTTTGATTGTCGCCGACAAGACGAATCGAAGCATTACTAAGGTTGTACAAGGCGTCGCTCAGTTCGCTTTCTTGCCAGTCCCTTAATCGGACTTAGCTCAGATAAAAATAGAGCCAGCAATTATGCTGGCTCTATTTTGTTAGATTGAAATAATGGTATTGCGGTAGTATTGCAGCTCTGCAATCGACTCTCGGATGTCATCCAAGGCTAAATGACTGCCTTTTTTTGAAAATCCGTCCAGCACTTCAGGCTTCCAACGGCGAGTCAATTCTTTCAACGTACTAACATCAATGTATCGGTAGTGGAAGTACTCTTCTAACTCAGGCATGTGTTTGTAGAGGAAACGGCGATCTTGCCCAACACTGTTACCGCATATTGGTGATTTGCCTTTTGGTACCCATTTTTCTAGAAATTCTATTGTTTGACGAACGGCTTCTTGCTCATCAATCTTACTATTGCGAATACGCTCGACTAAACCACTACCGGTATGGGTTGTGGTACACCATTCATCCATTTTTAGCAGTTCTTCTTCAGGCTGATGAATGGCAAGTACGGGTCCTTCAGCTAAAATATTCAATTCACTATCGGTGACAATGGTAGCAATTTCGATGACTTTATGAGTTTCAGGGTCTAGTCCTGTCATCTCTAAATCTATCCAAATCAAATTCTGATCGCTAAAGGACATAAATCGTTGCCTATTGGTTTTCTGATAAAAAAGGTACTATACCCAAATTCCGATACCCAAGATAGTTTGAGATGTTCTCCTTCTTGCTGGTATCACTCAATAAATTAATCAATTGAAGTAGAGAAACGTGGCTAAAAAGAAAAAGCTAACCAAAGGTCAGGTAAGGCGCGTGCGCCATAACCAGAAGCGCAAACTCGATCAAGAAGAGTCAATCCAGTGGGATGAATCTATGCTTGGTAACAGTAAGTCTGGCCTGGTTATCACTCGTTTTGGGCAACACGCAGATATCGAAGATCTTGAAACCGGTGACATTCAGCGTTGTAACTTGCGTCGTGGCATTGAAACCTTAGTGTCTGGCGATAAGGTCATTTGGCGTCCGGGTCTCGAGTCAATGGAAGGGATCAGTGGTGTTGTCGAAGCCGTAGAGCCTCGAACCTCTGTACTAACACGCCCAGACTACTATGACGGCCTTAAACCTGTGGCTGCCAACGTTGATCAAATGGTGATCGTTTCTTCTGTATTGCCCGAATTATCGCTCAATATCATTGATCGCTACCTAGTTGCTTCTGAAACGCTGAACATTGCGCCGCTGCTGGTTTTGAACAAAATTGATTTACTAGAAGAACAACAGCTCGCTGAATACAAAACATGGTTAGCCGAATACGAGAAAATTGGCTACAAGGTACTCTTTGTAAGTAAACAGACAGGTGAAGGCATCAAGGAGCTAGAAACCGAGCTTACCGACCGAATTAACATTTTCGTTGGACAGTCTGGTGTTGGTAAATCCAGCCTAGTTAACGCATTGATGCCTCAGTTCAATGTGGAAGAAGGTGAAATTTCTGAAAACTCGGGCTTAGGTCAACATACAACGACAGCTTCTCGCCTTTACCACATTCCCACAGGCGGTGATTTGATTGACTCACCTGGGGTGCGTGAATTTGGTCTTTGGCATTTGGAGGCGGACGAAATCACTAAAGCCTTCGTCGAGTTCAGACCTTTCCTAGGCGGCTGCAAATTCCGTGACTGCAAGCACAATGACGATCCTGGTTGTGCGTTGCGCCAAGCTGTCGAAGAGGGTGAAATCAACCAAACTCGCTTCGACAACTATCATCGAATCTTGGAGAGCATGGTGGAGATGAAAGCCAATCGCCAATATTCTCGAAACAAAAAAGCCGATTTATAATCGCAAATTTGTAAGCAAACTATCGCAACTACTGACTTTTGGGTGCAATTTGAGTAACATCTCGCGCCCAGAATATAGTCAATCAAGCAAATAACATTGGAATTGAACACAATGGATAAGATTAAAGTTGGACTGCAATATTGGATTCCACAACATGGCCTAACGCGCTTAGTGGGCAAGCTAGCTTCTGCAAAGGCTGGCGGTCTAACAACAGCGATCATTCGCTGGTTTATCAAACAGTACAACGTCAACATGGACGAGGCGCTTCACTCTGATCCTAAGCATTTTAAGACGTTCAATGAATTCTTTGTCCGTGAACTCAAAGAGGGAGCGCGACCTATCACTGAAGGTGAGTCAGTTATTACTCACCCTGCTGACGCGTGCGTGAGCCAGTTTGGTCCAATTACAGATGGAAAACTAATCCAAGCAAAAGGTCACGACTTTTCTGCTCAAGAACTGCTCGGCGGCGACGCAGCTCTAGCTGCAGAGTTTGCAGAAGGTGAGTTTGCCACTCTTTACTTATCACCACGAGATTATCACCGTGTGCATATGCCATGCGATGGTACATTGCGTCAGATGATCTACGTACCTGGCGACCTGTTCTCTGTAAACCCACTGACAGCAGAAAACGTGCCTAACCTGTTTGCTCGCAATGAGCGCGTTGTGTGTATTTTTGATACCGAATTTGGCCCTATGGCACAGGTACTTGTTGGCGCAACCATCGTAGGCAGTATTGAGCAAGTCTGGGCAGGTACGGTAACACCACCTCGTGGTAACACGGTATACAAGTGGGATTACCCAGCTGAAGGTGATAAATCCGTTATTCTCAAGAAAGGCGAAGAGATGGGCCGCTTTAAACTTGGCTCAACTGTTATCAACTTGTTTGCAAAAGATGCCATCGTGTTTGATGAATCAATGCAGAATGGTCAAGCAACCGTAATGGGTACTGCCTACGCTCATACTAAACAAGCGTAAAATGAGTACCAAACCGGTAACTGTTATCAGCCCCGAAAGTTCGGGGCTTTTTATTGACGCAAAACAAATCCCACTCAACAAATTCAATTGTTTAACAAAACTCTAGACTAGCTCTAAGACCTGACATTGTTTGTAAATTAATCTATAGCCTCATCAAGTTATCTGTGAGGTCACCTTCTCTATGCCCAAGGTAGAATCAGGAATCGTCATCAAACTCTTAGTCAGTTTCGGTCTGCCCATTGCTGTATTGTTTATGCCTATCGATTGGATTCCAATTGATGACTTAACATTGATTCAGCATCGCTTACTGGCCATTTTTCTTCTTGCTGCGCTACTGTGGGTATTAGAGCCCGTTCCAGTTTTTGCTACATCGATACTCATTATTGCGCTTGAACTGGTTATGATTTCGGACAAAGGACTCCACTTGTTCCGAACGCCACCTATTGGGCATGATCTTGGTGAATTAATGAATTACACCGATATCTTCAGCGCGTTCTCTTCACCGATCATCATTCTTTTCATGGGCGGTTTTGCTCTTGCTATTGCCGCCTCAAAGTATGAACTTGATAACAACCTTGCGCGCGTTTTACTTAAACCATTCGGCCACCAGCCTAAATTCATCATGCTAGGTCTAATGCTCATTACCGCCATTTTCTCTATGTTTATGTCTAACACGGCTACCACGGTGATGATGCTTGCACTACTTGGTCCGATTGTCGCTTCTGCACCAAAAGGAGATTTGGGCATCAAGGCTCTGGTACTGTGCATCCCTATCGCAGCCAATACAGGCGGTATCGCAACACCAATTGGTACACCACCAAACGCGATTGCACTTCAATATCTGACAGGCGAAAACAGTATCGACTTCCTTAGCTGGATGATGATGGGCTTACCGTTTGTCATTGTTCAACTGACTATTGCTTGGTTCTTGCTGCAAAAACTTTTCCCTTCCTCTCAGCAAACCATGAAACTTAAACTTGATGGTCAGTTCCAAAAAAATTGGAGAGCCATTGTGGTCTACGCTACATTCGCGACGACCATCCTGCTGTGGATGACTACTAAGATTCATGGCATGAACACCTATGTCGTCTCCATCATCCCTCTAGCCGTGTTTACCTTAACGGGCATTATGGGTAAAGCCGAACTGAAATTGATCAACTGGGATGTACTCTGGCTGGTTGCCGGGGGGATAGCGATTGGTATTGGTCTCGATAAAACAGGGCTTGCGTCAGCTCTGGCACACGCTGTTGATTATGAGTCGTTGTCCCCGATTGCCGTTGTTCTGACCATGTCGCTCATCTGTTGGCTGATGGCAAACTTTATGTCTAACACCGCAACGGCAAACTTATTGATGCCCATTGCTGCGGCTATTGGTGCCTCTATGGAAAGTCTTGCTTCTGTTGGTGGCTTACAGGCTCTACTCGTTGTCGTCGCGTTTTCAGCCTCACTGGGCATGATTCTACCAGTCTCTACACCACCAAACTCTTTGGCTTATTCAACCGGATTAATTGAAAGTAAGGATATGGCGAAAACAGGTCTCATCATCGGTGTGATTGGGTTGTCGATTGTCTATGCTGGTGCTCTGCTTCTGACTTAAGACAGAGAGTTGGGTTTGGTTGTTCTTCTCAACGAAACCCAACCCATTAAACCTTACAAATAAAATGGTTAATTAGTAAATTCAATACATGGATCACCTCAATTAACCAATTTCAGATATAAAATCAGTCGGATATAAAAGTACCCCCTTCTCACTGTCAAAGTGAGAATATGTGGCGGTCATTGCTATCCAGAGATATGCCTCTACGCCCTGTCGGCTCACTCGATAGCTTTCACTCCGCCCTTCTCGTTTTATTGTCTCTGTTATGAAGGAAAGGCAATGAGAAATACAATTAAACTAAAAATTCAGATAGCGATTGCGATCGTCATAGCGGTTGTCTCAGGAGTTCAAGCTTGGATTTCCGTCAGTCAACTGAAACAAGAAACCACCTCTGCGCTCAATAGCGAGATGGCGAATATCAGCCATGCGACTTCCCGTTACATCAGTGACTGGCTTGCTATTCGAAGCGACATGATGTTAGCCAATGAAAAAACCATCGTAGAATCAGAGGACTCCGATAGAGAGATGCTACTGACCAAACGCGCTGGTGACTTTCTTTCTGTGTATGCGGGATTTGATGATGGTTCGATCGCCTACGGAGACAAAACGGAAGATTGGCCTGCGGACTATGACCCAAGAACTCGTCCTTGGTACCAAGATGCGATGACCGCATCCGGTTTAATTATTACCGAACCTTATCAAGATTTTGATGGCAGTATTGTGGTCAGTTTCGCCAAAGCATTTTCTGGCAACAAAAAAGGCGTATTAGCCGCCGACCTGACTGTAACAAACATCATTAGCGAGGTACTCAACATCTCGCTAGATAACGATGGCTTTACTTTCTTAGTTGATGGTAACAACAACATTGTGGCCTATAAAGATGAAAAGCTCAGTCAGCAACCACTGACCAAGCTCAACCCGAACCTGACCAGTGAAAAAGTCAGCGAGTTGGTTGCAGCTTCAGCGATCTCGACCATCAGTTGGCCAGGAAAAAATGAACAACTTATCTATGTCGTCAACGTTCCGACAACAGATTGGGCCCTCGGCATAGTGGTAGACAAAGAACTGGCTTTCGCTTCAGTGACGGAACAAATTCAGTTTACCGCTCTCGCATCCATTGTGCTTTATTTGGTGATTGCAACGTTCAGTACCATTACCGTCACCCGTTTGCTGAAACCACTGCAAGAGTTGTCCGCTTCGCTTCTTGAACTCTCAAAAGGTGAAGGCGATCTCACCCAAAGAATTGAAATCAAACGTCAAGATGAAATCGGTGAAGTAGCGGAACACGTCAACCATTTCCTCGAACAGCTGCAAACCATGATTAGTGGCATCATAAATCATAGTAACACCTTAACGCAGCAAGCGATTCAGGCTAACCAACTGTCGGAGCAAGCCACTCAGCAGATAGAAGCTCAGCAAAGCGATGTGAATCAGATTGCCACGGCGATTCATGAAATGTCAGCCACTGCCGCGGAAGTTGCAAGCCATGCAGAGATGACTGCAACAGCCTCACAAACGTCATCTTCAGCCTGCCAAGATGGCCATGTGGTCATAGAAAAGAACCGCCAAGCCATTGTAGAGCTTGCAGATCAAGTCAACTCAGCATCAGGGGTCATCTCGGAGCTAGAGAGTAACACCAAGAGCATTAATCAGATTTTGTCGACCATTCAGGAAATCGCCGAACAAACTAACTTGCTGGCCTTGAATGCGGCAATAGAAGCGGCACGTGCTGGGGAACAAGGTCGAGGATTCGCGGTTGTTGCTGATGAAGTTCGCGTACTAAGCCAACGTACTCATGGCTCAACCGAAGAAATCCGCAACATGATCGAGACATTGCAAAACAACACCAAACTCGCGGTGAATAGCATGCAAAGCAGCACTTCGCTTGCAGACACAAGCGTTAACTATGCTCAACAAGCCGCACAAAGCCTCGCGGATATTACCGAAGCTATTACGGCAATCAATGACATGGCTCTACAAATTGCCAGTGCTGCCGAAGAACAACGTGCGGTGAGTGAAGACATTAGTCGCAACACTCAAGGTATCAAAGACGCATCTGACGTTCTGGCAGAACAAGCGATTCAGAGTAGTGCGAGTGCGAACAACATGCGCCACTCGGCTGAAACCATGCGAGCAGAAGTGGGACGCTTTAAGGTTTAACGCTTTGTTTTAAGTCTATTTTGATGCATATTGTCAGGCTGTATTACTCCCACATCACAAGGACATGGAGTCGATGGGTTATGAATGGCTGGCACTGGCAGCTGCGTTTTTATGGGCAGTTGCCAGCATACTCTCTGTGGTTCCGGCTCAGCACTTAGGCACGTTTGCTTATAGCCGTTGGCGTATGGGATGTACCTCCGCTATCCTCGCGTCGATTGCGCTGTTGACAGGCGGCTGGGCTAGCGTGGAAAGCAGCGCCATATCTGCGATGATGCTATCTGGTGTGATTGGTATTTTTATCGGTGATACGGCGCTATTTGCGTGCTTGAATCGTATGGGCCCACGGCAAGCTGGCTTGCTGTTTTCGTGTCACGCTGTCTTTTCTGCCATTCTCGGTTACTTCTTGTTTAGCGAGACCATGACTCATCTAGAGCTATTAGGTTCTGGACTGGTATTCTCAGGCGTATTAACGGCAATCTTCTTTGGTAGAAAAGGTCAGTCCAATAACCAATTAGAGTCCATAAATGGCAAAGTCTGGGTTGGCGTTTGCTTAGGATTATTGGCAGCCCTGTGCCAAGCACTGGGAGGCATCATCGCCAAACCTGTGATGCAAACGGAAATCGACCCCATCGCGGCATCGGCAATGAGAATGATGACTGCGTTTGCCGCACACTGCTTGTTCTATCTAACAGGAGCGAAACTCGCTCGTGCTACTCGCCCAATCAATATCAAAATTTTCTCTATTACAGCCCTTAACGGCTTCCTCGCGATGGCGGTTGGGATGACACTTATCCTTTATGCACTTCAGCAAGGGAATGTCGGTATGGTTGCTCTGCTCTCTTCGACGACACCCATCATGTTGTTGCCTATACTTTGGATTTATTCAGGTAAACGCCCTAATCGCTTCGCATGGATTGGGGCAATTGTCGCGGTTGCTGGTACTGGGATACTGGTCAGCTAGTAGCGATTATAACAATAGGTATTTCCGACTTTCTTTTTTCATTAGACAGGTGAAAATGGAGCAATTGAAGCAAATCACTCGAACGGTGTAATTTGAATACATTTTGAGTCGCGTGAAAGATAGCAACATTATTTAGCAAACAATAATTGATCTTAACCTACAGTTTTGGTTAAAAAGTGTAGTAAAATTACGCTAATTTTGTTTCCAAAGTTACTTTGAAATTTGACGAGGTCATCACTATGACAGCTAAGAAGCCAATGGCTCTAGTTATTCTTGACGGTTACGGACACCGTGAGGAAACTGCAAGCAATGCGATCGCTAACGCTAACACTCCTGTATTAGACGGTCTGTTTGCTAACAATCCAAATACTCTAATCTCTGCTTCTGGCATGGATGTAGGCCTACCTGACGGTCAAATGGGTAACTCAGAAGTAGGTCATACCAACATCGGTGCTGGCCGAGTGGTATACCAAGACCTTACTCGCATCACCAAATCAATCACTGACGGTGAATTCACCCAAACAGCCGCTCTAGTAGAAGCGATCGATTCTGCGGTAAAAGCAGATAAAGCCGTTCACATTATGGGTCTAATGTCTCCAGGTGGCGTACACTCTCACGAAGATCACATCTACGCAGCCGTTGAAATGGCAGCTGCACGTGGCGCAGAAAAGATTTACCTACACTGCTTCCTTGATGGCCGTGATACGCCACCACGCAGTGCAGAAGGCTCTCTACAACGCTTCCAAGACCTATTCGCTAAACTAGGCAAAGGTCGTGTTGCTTCTCTAGTTGGCCGTTACTACGCAATGGACCGTGACAACAACTGGGATCGCGTTCAAGTAGCTTACGACCTACTCACTCAAGCTAAAGCAGACTTCACTTACGATTCAGCAATTGCTGGTCTTGAAGCCGCTTATGCTCGTGAAGAAAACGATGAATTTGTGAAAGCAACTGCAATCAAAACGGACGACCAAGAAGATGCGGTAATGCAAGATGGCGATACCGTTATCTTCATGAACTACCGTGCTGACCGCGCTCGTCAAATCACGCGTACTTTCGTACCTGATTTTGCTGGCTTTGAGCGTGCATCATTCCCTGCGATCAACTTCGTAATGCTAACGCAATACGCTGCTGACATTCCTCTAGCTATTGCCTTCCCACCTGCTTCTCTTGAGAACACGTACGGCGAATGGTTATCTAAGCAAGGTAAGACTCAGCTACGTATTTCAGAAACAGAAAAATACGCGCACGTTACTTTCTTCTTCAATGGCGGTGTTGAATCTGAATTTGAAGGCGAAGAGCGCCAACTTGTTGCTTCGCCAAAAGTCGCTACATACGACCTACAACCAGAAATGAGTTCAGAAGAGCTAACAGAGAAAATGGTTGCAGCAATCAAATCTGGCAAGTACGACGCTATTATCTGTAACTACCCTAACCCAGACATGGTTGGTCACACTGGCGTTTACGAAGCGGCTGAGAAAGCCATTGAAGCCGTTGATGCTTGCGTAGGTAAAGTCGTTGCAGCTATCGAAGAAGTCGGTGGTCAAATGCTGATCACAGCTGACCACGGTAACGCAGAAATGATGGTAGACCCAGAAACTGGCGGTACGCACACTGCGCACACTAACCTTCCAGTTCCTCTAATCTATGTGGGTGACAAAGCGGTTGAGTTCAAAGAAGGCGGTAAACTGTCTGACCTAGCTCCAACAATGCTAGCACTGACTGGTCTAGAAATTCCTGCAGAAATGTCAGGCGAAGTATTGGTTAAATAATTTAACTGAATACCTTGATATCAAGCCCGAGCATCAGCTCGGGCTTTTATTTTTCTGATATACCCTTATCACCAGCAAGTTTTAACATTCCTCTTTCGTCTAACGAATTTGTTTGGGTATACTGATTGCCTGTCAAATAGTTAGGATTGATTTTAACAATGGCTGCCACTTACCTCCGGACAATTTCAGCCGGTAAACGACTCGTGACTCTCGGGTTAATTCTTTCTGCCTGTTCATTATCTCCTAGCTACGCTGCTACCAATGCAGAGCTAAAGGGCGTCAGTGGTGAAATCTCGCGCCAAAAAAATGCGCTCACTTCACAACAGAAAAAACTCGACTCCCTACAGCAATCGCTTAAATCGCAAGAAACAACGATTAATCGACTCGAAAACGAAATCAAACAATCCAAAGCAGCTCTGCAAAGCACCAACCAAAATATCGCGACATTAGAAAGTAAGGTCGATAATTTGGAACGAGACAAGAAAGTCCAGAGTGATAAGTTAGCTGAGCTTATTCAGACCTACTACGTCACTCAACGTGCTAAGTCGTCAGCGAACATTCTGAATCAAGGTGTTGAAGAAGACCGAATTAGCCAATACTTTCAACACCTAGCCAAACAACGTGCAAGTACAATTGCTGAGTTAGAAGCAACCGTGACCGAGCTTGAACAAAGCCGTCAACAACTTAATTTGGAAAAACAACAAATTACAACCTTGCTGAACCAGCAAACCAAACAGCGAGATGAGCTAACCAAAGCCCAAAGTCAGCGTAAGGGAACGGTATCTCAGATTCAGAAAAGCATCTCCAATGACAAAGTTTACCTCTCTGAATTGCAACGCAATGAGACAAGACTAAAAGCTGAAATTGCAAAAGCCGCCAAGAGAAATGCCGTGCCAATGGATGGCTTAGCAAAACAAAAAGGCAAACTGCCTTGGCCACTAAAAGGCACAACGCTTCATAGCTATGGCAGCCATCAAACCGGGCAAATCAAATGGAAAGGCATAGTAATCAATGCCAATTATGGGCAATCAGTCAAAGCTGTTTACTCAGGTACGGTCGTATTCGCTGACTATCTACGTGGCTACGGTCTAGTTGTGCTACTCGATCACGGCAAGGGCGATATGACTTTGTATGGATTTAATCAAAGCCTACTGAAAAAAGAGGGAGACAAAGTCGCTGTGGGTGAGAGTATCGCGCTTGCAGGAGATACGGGAGGTCAGTCTCGTCCATCCCTCTACTTTGAAATTCGCCGCAACAGTAAAACTCAAGATCCGAAAGCTTGGTTAACTCGATAACAAAAAGGCCTGCTTGTTCAGGCCTTTGAAAGGTTAAGAGTAATAGGACTCAACCGTTTCAATAAATCGTTCAAGATCCGTTTGCTCTAACGCATTTATCCCTGCCGCCGCTGCACGCCCACCACCAGATGGAAATTGGCTACATATATCCCCAGCCCCCTGCTTGTTGTTAAGCGGTGCGCGCAATGAAACGGTATAAGTTCCATCAAGATTTGTCGTTAATACCGCATGCGCTGAATCGGGATTTTGGTTGGCGAGTAAGTTGCCGTAAACGCCACTGATTCGCCGCGAAAAGGCATCATTAGGAAGCTCAAATAGACCCAATTTTTCACTGTGATACTTTGGAGCGATCGCCAGTGCCTTGTCCATATCTTGCTGATATGCAGCTCGGAGAACATAAAACGGCGAGGCTTGATCAGCAATTACCGCAAATGGATCATCATAAGCCAAAAGCTGCTGGAACAGGCGCACCGGATCAAAATGAAGGTCTTCCAACTTGGCTCCATACCCATTGTAGTTGATCAAGGTACCAAGCTCTTTCAACAGTTCTTTCTGCTGAGAAGATAACTTGGCATCATCTGCGAGTTGTTCCGCTTTGGTGATCAGGTTGTCACCATAAGCAGCCGTAATCGCCCATGCGTGAAAGCGACCATTTAACAGCTTATCGATAATAAGCGCGGTACATGTATTGGGATCAAGGTCGATATGGGGGGCTAAGTTAGCATGCTGGGGAATATCACCACACTTATGGTGATCGGCATAAAACACGCTTGCGCCTGCAGCAAGAAGAGCTTCTAGCCCCACTTTGTTTTGTTCCATTGAGATATCCAAAGCCACGACTGAGTCACCGGGGTTCACCGACAACTTCTCCAATAACTGAATATCACGCTTTACTCCAGAAACCAACATCGATGCTTTTGGCTCAGCTAGTCGGAGTTGGAGCAGTGCGATGATGCCATCGGCATCACCATTAAAAACATCATAGTGCATAAAAAAACCCATCAAAGTCGCTTTCGCTACTCTAATGGGTTAATCATCTTTGTACAATTTCAATTAGTTATGACTAAGCATGAATCGCTTTAACGCCATCTTCCAACAATTGTAATTGTTCTAGACCTTGTGCCGTCGCTTTGGGTTTGACTACCGAGATCATCTGCAGCATTCCCTGATGGATCACTTGTTCAGTAATCTGAGTTTTAGGAGACATTGCCGCTTGATACCCCAGCCAGCTTGACGCAATCAAGTGCAGAGTTGTCACTAATGACTTCATCTCACTATCAGCGACCGTCACTAGCTCTAACCCAACAAAAGCACGCATGATATTGATAAGATTGGCCTGCAACTTATCCTGTACTTGGATGTACTCCTCATGCAATTGCTCATCTCGCTGCAAGATCTCTGGCAAGTTGGCGTAGAAAAAACGATATTTCCACATCAGAGTAAAGATCGAGTCTAAATAGTGTTTAAGTAATACCAAGCTCTCTTGCTGACCCTGAATCGGCGTAAAACGTTCCAGCAACTCATTGGAGTACAAAGTAAAAATTTCGCGCACAATTTCCTGTTTATTGCGGAAATGGTAATACAGATTACCCGGACTAATATCAATATGCGCCGCTATGTGGTTAGTGGTGATATTCCTTTCACCATGCTCATTAAATAGGTCCAGTGCAGCAAGCACTATCTTGTCACGAGTTTTCATTAGTTGTTTCAATCCCTTTCCATTTCCAAAGGCAGTATAGCGACTAGTGTAACCTATAACAAAAAAGCGCCTGGTCATATCAGGCGCTTTCATTCAATTACTCAATTATTTGTGGTACGGCTTAGATAACTCATGCACCGCTTCAACAAATACACCCGCATTTTCTGGCGGCACATCTAGGTGAATACCGTGGCCTAAGTTAAATACGTGACCAGTACCCGCATCACCGAATCCTTCAAGGATAGTGGCAACTTCTTCACGGATACGCTCTGGAGATGCGTACAGCATTGAAGGATCCATATTGCCTTGCAGTGCTACCTTGTCGCCTACGCGCTTAACAGCGTCTGCAATGTTAATCGTCCAGTCTAGGCCAACCGCATCACAACCTGTAGCGGCAATCTGTTCTAACCACATGCCACCGTTTTTGGTAAACAGAGTAACAGGAACACGGCGACCTTCGTTTTCACGGATTAGACCATCAACGATTTTGTGCATGTACTGAAGCGAGAAGAGGTTGTAATCACGAGGAGTTAGAACACCACCCCAAGTATCAAATACCATGACAGATTGAGCACCCGCTTTAATCTGTGCATTTAGGTACTCGATAACACTGTCTGCAAGCTTATCAAGCAACAGGTGTAACGTTTGTGGTTCAGCATACATCATCTTTTTGATCTTAGTGAATGCTTTAGAGCTGCCACCTTCAACCATGTAAGTCGCTAAAGTCCATGGGCTACCAGAGAAACCAATTAACGGAACATCACCATTAAGATCTTTACGGATCTGGCGCACTGCGTTCATAACGTATTGCAGTTCACCTTCTGGATCTGGCAGACCAATTTTCTCTACGTCAGCTTTACATGTAATTGGATTATCAAACACTGGGCCTTCACCCGCTGCGAAGCGCAGGCCTAATCCCATAGCATCAGGGATAGTGAGAATGTCTGAAAACAAAATGGCGGCATCTAGAGGAAAACGGCGTAGTGGCTGTAATGTTACTTCCGATGCAAGCTCTGCATTCTTACACAAAGACATAAAGTCACCCGCTTCTGCGCGAGTCGCTTTGTATTCAGGAAGGTAGCGACCGGCCTGACGCATCATCCATACAGGAGTGTAGTCTACAGGCTGCTTTAGTAACGCACGAAGGTAGCGGTCATTTTTTAGTTCTGTCATTCCGTTTATCCGATTATTAGGCTCAACTTTGTGGCGGCTATTCTAACACTGTTTGGCTCTCAAAAGCTGTGTGCTTTGCAACCTAGATCAAGTTATTAACTTTTAAATCAGTGCTTAATTTGCACCCACTCATTATCAGTGTTAAAAATTTGTTTGCTAGCGAAAACTACAATTATAAACTGGACACATCGTGTTCAGCATCTCATAACGACATCTTACTTACCCCCTCCTTCTGGAGGGTTTTTTTTATTTAAAATTCAAAAACATAATTACTTAGCCAATGTGATTGTATGCTCAATTAAGGCCCTCGCAATGGTTCCTTCTGGAGCAACGGGTGGTAAATGTTCAACATCAAACCATTGCGCATCACTCAACTCGCTATAATCCGGCTTCAGCTCACCCGAATGATAATCGGCCAAAAAACCCATCATCAGACTTGAGGGGAAAGCCCAAGGCTGGCTGGAAAAATAACGAATATTGGTCACATTAATACCCGTCTCCTCCTTCACTTCACGAGCAACACACTGTTCCAACGTTTCACCTACCTCTACAAACCCTGCAATCACGGTGTACATTCCGTTACGATGCCTCGGATGCTGAGCCAGTAACAATTCGTGATCTCGTCTTACCGCGACAATAATACAAGGGAAGATACGTGGATAATGCAACGTCCGGCAATCACCACACTGCATGGCTAGCTGATTGTGATTTAAGTGATTCCGTCCCCCGCACTGTGGACAAAAGCGCAATGTCTGCGACATATGGCCATATTGAATTGCCTTGCTCATCAAAAGAAACAGGGCTTGTGGAAAGTGCAAGCAATCACGTAACGAGGTCAGGTCCAGTTCGGTATTAATGTCAGCCTCATTGAGCCAAAAAACCGGTGTATTCTCGTAGTGCCCAAGTGGAGTTGCCTGCTCGAAAGGTAGACCTAAATCATCAGCAAGACCTTTAGGAAGTTGACCATCTAACAGCCAAATGTCGCTTCCTGAAACAACACACCAATAAGCATCTTTCATACGGTTTGTATCACCTTTACGTAACATTAGCTCGCCTCTCCACTTGCAGTTCATCTATTTTACTGGCAATCTAAATTCATACCAGAGTTTGTAGTCACGCAATTTCAAGACTATAAATTTTAGTAACGACAAGAGGTTGTAACTCTGAACAAGCTTTGGGACCAAAGCGTAATGATCACCAGAGAAGTGATCCGATCATGAGGATATGGTCATGCTGAATAAATTCAAACACACACAAGAACAATGGGGTGGCTCTAGTGAAGTCATCGATCACTGGCTTGAAACCAGACAATCACTCATTGTTGAGTATTGTAAACTAGCCGCACTTCAACCCTGCTCTACTAAATCTGCACTGTCATCGCTGCCAACTCCACAAGAACTCCAAGTATTTTGCCAACATCTCGTCGACTATATCTCTGAAGGGCATTTCAAGATCTACGACATGGTAATGGACAAATGGCGAGCAACAGGATTTGAAGCAACCGACGAAATTAACCAAACTTATGGCAAGATCGTTCTGACGACAGAACCGTTGCTCAATTTCACAGACAAATATGCCGCAGTAAGTGACGAGGACACGTTGGACAGTTTTGACAGCGATATGTCTCTTATTGGGGAGATCATCGAAGTAAGGTTTGAAGTCGAAGATAAGCTTATTCAGATGATTGCCGACAGTCTGGCCGTTCCTCCCGGCGCGTAAGCGAGAAGCGGAAAAACAAGACTACCAAAGCCAACATCCTGCCGTGAAACGTTACAGAGCACCACAGGATGTCACTAAAAACAAAAAAGGCACCCGAAGGTGCCTTTTCTCATTTTTCACTCTAACGATTACTCGTCAGTAGAGAAACCAGCGTTTAGTAGTGCTGCAAGGTTGTCAGTCGCTTGTTCAGCTGAAGGACCTTCTTGCTCTTCTGCACGCTTAGCTTGACGATCTTGGTGGTAAGCGAAACCCGTACCTGCAGGGATTAGACGACCTACAATTACGTTTTCTTTCAGACCACGTAGTTCATCACGCTTACCAGAAACCGCAGCTTCTGTTAGTACGCGAGTTGTCTCTTGGAACGATGCCGCAGAGATGAACGACTCAGTTGCTAGCGATGCTTTAGTGATACCTAGTAGTTCACGTTCGAAGCGTGCTGGCTCTTTGCCTTCTGCTTCTAGTGCACGGTTAGCAATCTTAACGTTAGCGTATTCTACTTGCTCACCTGCTAGGAACTCAGAGTCACCAGCGTGAGTAATAGTACACTTACGTAGCATCTGACGAACGATAGTCTCGATGTGCTTATCGTTAATCTTAACGCCTTGGAGACGGTATACTTCTTGAACTTCGTTCGCGATGTATTGAGTCACAGCGTGGATACCACGTAGACGTAGGATATCGTGTGGAGACTCTGGACCATCTGCGATCACGTCACCACGTTCAATCTTCTCGCCTTCGAATACGTTAAGCTGACGATGCTTAGGAATCATCTCTTCGTACGTCTCACCGCCATCGCGAGTGATAATTAGACGACGCTTACCTTTCGTCTCTTTACCGTAGCTCACAGTACCTGTGTGCTCAGCAAGGATCGCAGGCTCTTTCGGCTTACGTGCTTCGAATAGGTCAGCAACTCGTGGAAGACCACCAGTGATGTCTCGGTTACCACCAGACTTCTGAGGAATACGTGAAAGCGTATCACCCACACCTACTTCTGCACCGTCTTCGATGTTAACGATAGCTTTACCTGGTAGGAAGTAGTGAGCTGGCATTTCAGTACCAGGGATCATTACATCGTTACCTTGCTCATCAACAAGTTTGATTGCTGGACGCATATCTTTACCTGCTGCTGGGCGAGCTGCCGCTTCAGTTACTTCGCTTGACGATAGGCCTGTTAGGTCATCCGTTTGACGAGAAACTGTTACACCGTCGATCATGTCAACGAATTGGATGCGACCTGCCACTTCAGTGATGATTGGCATAGTGTGCGCTTCCCAGTTCGCTACTGTTTCACCAGCTTGAACTGAATCGTTGTCGCCTTTAGTTAGTAGAGAACCGTAAGGCAGTTTGTGCTTCTCTTTCGTACGACCAAACTCATCAATAATAGTCAGTTCAGATGCACGAGAAGTGATAACAAGCTTACCATCTTTGTTCGTTACAAACTTAGCATTGTGTAGCTTAACCGTACCTGTTGTCTTAGCTTGGATGCTGTTCTCTGCTGCTGCAGTAGATGCCGCACCACCGATGTGGAACGTACGCATCGTAAGCTGTGTACCCGGCTCACCGATAGACTGAGCAGCGATTACGCCAACTGCTTCACCTTGGTTCACTAGGTGACCACGTGCTAGGTCACGACCGTAACACTGTGCACAACAACCGAAGTCCGCATCACAGGTAACTACAGAGCGAACTTTCATTCTGTCTACTGAGTTCTCTTCCATGATTTGACACCACTTCTCATCAATTAGAGTGTTACGTGGGATCAGAACTTCTTCTGTACCTGGCTTAAGAACATCTTCAGCAACAACACGACCTAGAGCTAGCTCAGAAAGTGCAACTTTAACGTCACCACCTTCGATGTGCGGCATCATGTCAACACCTTCGTGGGTGCCACAGTCGTGCTCGTGTACTACTACGTCCTGCGCAACGTCTACTAGACGACGAGTTAGGTAACCCGAGTTCGCAGTTTTCAGTGCCGTATCCGCAAGACCCTTACGAGCACCGTGCGTTGAGATAAAGTACTGAAGTACGTTTAGACCTTCTTTAAAGTTCGCTGTGATAGGCGTTTCGATGATTGAGCCGTCTGGACGAGCCATCAGACCACGCATACCAGCTAGCTGACGAATCTGAGCTGCAGAACCACGAGCACCCGAGTCAGCCATCATGTAGATGCTGTTGAATGACTCTTGTTGCTCTTCTTCACCGTCACGGTTAACTACCGTTTCAGATGAAAGGTTTTCCATCATCGCTTTCGCTACGCGATCGTTGGTCGATGCCCAAATATCGATCACTTTGTTGTAGCGCTCACCCGCAGTTACAAGACCAGATTGGTACTGTTCTTGGATTTCGCGAACTTCTGCTTCAGCTTCTTCGATCTCAGTGTATTTAGCTGCTGGTACAACCATATCGTCGATACCAACCGATACACCAGAAAGTGCCGCGTAAGCAAAACCTGTGTACATGATTTGGTCAGCGAAGATTACCGTGTCTTTCAGACCAAGCTTACGGTACGCTTCGTTAAGTAGGTTAGAGATTTGCTTCTTACCTAGCTTTTGGTTAACGATGCTGTACGGTAGACCTTCTGGCACGATTTGCCACAACATTGCACGACCGATAGTTGTATCAACTAGCTTAGTCTCTGTTGTGCTGTGACCATCTTCGTCTTTTACAGTCTCAGTGATACGAACTTTAACGCGAGCGTGTAGCTCAGCAGTCTTAGTGCGGTATGCCTTCTCAGCTTCTGCTGGGCTAGCAAGGTACATACCTTCGCCTTTCACGTTGATCTTTTCACGAGTCATGTAGTAAAGACCCAATACAACGTCCTGAGAAGGTACGATGATCGGATCACCTGACGCTGGCGACAGAATGTTGTTTGTCGACATCATCAGAGTACGAGCTTCAAGCTGTGCTTCTAGAGTTAGAGGCACGTGAACCGCCATTTGGTCACCATCGAAGTCCGCGTTGTATGCCGCACACACTAGTGGGTGTAGCTGAATCGCTTTACCTTCGATTAGTACTGGTTCGAACGCCTGGATACCTAGACGGTGAAGTGTAGGTGCACGGTTCAATAGTACTGGGTGTTCGCGGATAACTTCGTCTAGGATATCCCAAACGATCGCTTCTTCACGCTCAACCATCTTCTTAGCAGCTTTGATTGTAGTCGCAAGACCACGAGTCTCTAGCTTGCTGTAGATGAATGGTTTGAATAGCTCTAGTGCCATCTTCTTAGGAAGACCACACTGGTGTAGACGAAGGTATGGACCTACTGTGATTACAGAACGGCCAGAGTAGTCTACACGCTTACCTAGAAGGTTCTGACGGAAACGACCTTGTTTACCCTTGATCATATCAGCAAGAGATTTCAGAGGACGCTTGTTCGAACCTGTGATCGCACGACCGCGACGACCGTTATCTAGAAGTGCATCAACAGACTCTTGCAGCATACGTTTTTCGTTACGTACGATGATGTCCGGAGCCGCTAGCTCTAGTAGACGCTTCAAACGGTTGTTACGGTTGATTACGCGACGGTATAGGTCGTTCAGATCAGACGTCGCAAAGCGACCGCCATCTAGAGGTACTAGAGGACGTAGATCTGGCGGAAGTACCGGAAGCACAGTTAGGATCATCCACTCTGGTTTGTTACCAGATTGAACAAACGCTTCAACTAACTTCAGACGCTTAGTGATCTTCTTACGCTTAGTCTCTGAGTTAGTAGACTGAAGCTCTTCACGCATCTCTTCGATTTCAGCAGGCAGATCCATAGACGCAAGTAGGTCTTTAATCGCTTCTGCACCCATCTTAGCCGTGAACTCGTCACCCCACTCTTCTAGGCGATCTAGATACTCTTCTTCTGTAAGCATCTGAGATTTTTCTAGATCAGTCATACCTGGTTCAGTTACTACGTACATTTCGAAGTAAAGAACACGCTCGATATCACGTAGAGGGATATCCATTAGTAGACCGATACGAGACGGTAGCGATTTTAGGAACCAGATGTGAGCTACTGGAGAAGCAAGCTCGATGTGGCCCATACGGTCACGACGAACTTTAGTTTGTGTAACTTCAACGCCACACTTCTCACAGATAACGCCACGGTGTTTTAGACGCTTGTATTTGCCACAAAGACATTCGTAGTCTTTTACTGGACCAAAGATACGCGCACAAAACAGACCATCACGCTCAGGCTTGAACGTACGATAGTTGATCGTTTCAGGTTTTTTAACTTCACCAAAAGACCATGAACGGATCATGTCTGGTGAAGATAGACCGATTTTGATTGCATCAAATTCTTCGGTCTTATGCTGCGCTTTTAGAAAGTTTAATAAGTCTTTCACAATCAGCTCCTGTAAGGAGTTAAAAGGAGCTCACCCGCAAAAGTGAGCACCTTCTACCAAATAATCCCGTGGGATTACTCTTCGTCTTCTAGCTCGATGTTGATACCTAGCGAGCGAATCTCTTTCAACAGTACGTTGAACGATTCTGGCATACCAGGTTCCATGCTGTGGTTACCGTCTACGATGTTCTTGTACATCTTAGTACGGCCGTTAACGTCATCAGACTTAACTGTTAGCATTTCTTGTAGCGTGTAAGCAGCACCGTAAGCTTCAAGTGCCCATACTTCCATCTCACCGAAACGCTGACCACCGAACTGAGCTTTACCACCAAGTGGTTGCTGAGTTACTAGGCTGTACGAGCCAGTCGAACGAGCGTGCATCTTGTCATCAACAAGGTGGTTCAGTTTCAGCATGTACATGTAACCAACAGTTACAGGACGCTCAAACGCATCACCAGTGCGACCATCAAACAGAGTTAACTGACCAGATTCTGGTAGGTCACCTAGTTTTAGAAGCTCTTTGATTGATGATTCATTTGCACCATCGAATACCGGCGTTGCGATCGGTAGACCGCCACGTAGGTTAGAGATCAACGTACGAACTTCATCATCAGATAGAGACGCGATGTCTACGTTCTGACGAGTTTCACCAAGATCGTAAACCTTCTGTAGGAAGTCACGGAACTTAGCTAGCTCTTGCTGCTCTTTAACCATCTGGTTGATCTTGTCACCGATACCTTTCGCTGCCAGACCTAAGTGTACTTCTAGGATCTGACCGATGTTCATACGCGAAGGTACACCTAGTGGGTTCAGTACGATGTCAACAGGTTGACCTTTTTCATCGTATGGCATGTCTTCAACAGGGTTGATCTTAGAGATTACACCCTTGTTACCGTGACGACCCGCCATCTTATCACCAGGCTGGATGCGACGTTTAACCGCTAGGTAAACTTTAACGATCTTCAGTACGCCAGGTGCTAGATCATCACCTTGTGTGATCTTGCGACGCTTGGTTTCAAACTTCTTATCGAAGTCTGCACGTAGCTCGTCATACTGCTCTGCTAGTTGCTCTAGCTGAGTCTGTAGAGCATCGTCTTCAAGCGTCAGTTCTAGCCACTTCTTGCGATCGATAGCATCTAGTTTCGCTTCAGTGTAACCACCGTCGATAAGTACAGCTTTAACACGGTTTAGAAGGCCACCCTCAAGAATCTGGAATTCTTCAGTAAGGTCTTTCTTCGCTTCTTTAAGCTGCATCTGTTCAATTTCAAGTGCACGTTTGTCTTTTTCAACACCGTCACGAGTAAATACTTGAACGTCGATGATAGTACCTGAAACAGAGTTTGGTACGCGTAGAGACGTATCTTTAACGTCTGACGCTTTCTCACCGAAGATAGCACGTAGTAGCTTCTCTTCAGGAGTTAGCTGAGTTTCACCTTTAGGCGTTACTTTACCTACAAGGATGTCACCGCCTTTCACTTCCGCACCGATGTAAACGATACCTGACTCGTCTAGTTTAGACAGAGCAGACTCACCTACGTTTGGAATGTCAGCTGTGATCTCTTCAGCACCAAGCTTAGTATCACGCGCCACACAAGATAGTTCTTGAATGTGGATAGTCGTGAAACGGTCTTCTTGAACTACGCGCTCAGATACTAAGATCGAGTCTTCGAAGTTGTAGCCGTTCCAAGGCATGAACGCGATACGCATGTTCTGACCAAGAGCAAGTTCACCAAGGTCTGTTGAAGGACCATCAGCAAGAACGTCACCACGTGCAACAGGTTCACCAGGCATCACACATGGACGCTGGTTGATACACGTATTTTGGTTAGAACGAGTGTATTTAGTTAGGTTGTAGATATCGATACCTGCTTCACCAGAGATCAATTCTTCTTCGTTCACTTTAACAACGATACGAGAAGCATCTACAGACTGGATTACACCACCACGTTTCGCTACCGCAGTAACACCAGAGTCAACTGCGATGTTACGCTCAATACCAGTACCAACTAGAGGCTTATCAGCTTTAAGAGTTGGAACTGCCTGACGTTGCATGTTCGCACCCATCAATGCACGGTTCGCATCATCGTGTTCTAGGAACGGGATAAGCGATGCAGCGATAGATACAACCTGGTTAGTTGCAACGTCCATGTAGTCAACATGTTCGCGTGGGTGTAGACCAGATTCACCTTTCTGACGAGCTGTGATTAGCTCTTCAGCAAATGTGCCTTCTTCAGTAAGAACAGTGTTCGCCTGAGCGATAACGTACTGACCTTCTTGAATAGCAGATAGGTAATCTACTTCGTCTGTTACTACGCCATCTACAACGCGACGGTATGGAGTCTCTAGGAAACCGTACTCGTTACAACGCGCAAACGCAGATAGAGAGTTGATCAGACCGATGTTTGGACCTTCAGGAGTTTCGATAGGACATAGACGACCGTAGTGAGTTACGTGTACGTCACGTACTTCGAAGCCAGCACGTTCACGAGTTAGACCGCCAGGACCCAACGCAGAAATACGACGCTTGTGCGTTACTTCTGATAATGGGTTGTTTTGGTCCATGAACTGAGATAGCTGAGAAGAGCCAAAGAATTCTTTAACCGCAGCAGAGATCGGCTTAGCATTGATTAGATCTTGAGGCATGATTGCATCAAGGTCACCAAGGCTTAGACGCTCTTTAACAGCACGTTCAACACGTACTAGACCAACGCGGAATTGGTTTTCTGCCATTTCACCAACAGAACGGATACGACGGTTACCTAGGTGGTCGATATCGTCCACTTCACCGATGCCGTTACGGATAGCGATAAGCTTCTTCATCACTTCGATGATATCAGTTTCATCAAGTGTGCCTTGCTCTTGAGCATCTTCACGTTCGATAGAGCTGTTGAACTTCATACGACCAACAGTCGATAGATCGTAACGCTCTTCAGAGAAGAATAGGCTTTCGAATAGTGCTTCAGCAGCTTCTTTCGTTGGTGGCTCGCCAGGGCGCATCATGCGGTAGATTTCTACCAGCGAAGAAATACGATCAACAGTGCTGTCGATACGTAGTGTCTCTGACATGAATGGGCCGTGGTCTAGATCGTTCGTGAATAGAACAGATAGAGCTTTATGGCCAGCTTGAGAAAGGTTAGCTAGAGCTTCTAGGCTGATCTCTTGGTTTGCACCAACAATGATCTCACCGGTTGCTTCGTTGATGTAATCTTTCGATGCAACTTTACCAACGATGTACTCTACAGGTACTTCGATGTGGTCAATGCTGTCTTTTTCAAGTTGACGGATATGACGTGCAGTCACACGACGGCCAGTCTCAACGTAAACCTTACCGTTAGCTTCGATATCGAACGACGCAGTTTCACCACGTAGACGATCAGGAACAAGCTCCATTAGAAGAGTTTGATCTTTAACTTCGAAGTTCACCTTCTCAAAGAAGATGTCCAGGATCTCTTCAGTCGTCTTACCTAGTGCGCGAAGAATGATAGATGCTGGTAGCTTACGACGGCGGTCAATACGTACGTATAGGTTATCCTTAGGATCAAACTCGAAATCAAGCCATGAACCACGGTAAGGAATAACACGTGCATTGTATAGAACTTTACCTGATGAGTGGGTCTTACCCTTATCGCTGTCGAAGAATACGCCAGGACTTCTGTGCAGCTGGGATACGATAACCCTCTCGGTACCATTGATAACGAAGGTACCATTGTCTGTCATAAGCGGAATTTCGCCCATGTAGACTTCTTGTTCTTTAATGTCTTTTACAGTACCTGCTGGCGCGTCTTTATCAAAAATAACTAGACGTAGTTTTACGCGTAGTGGCTTTGAATAAGTTACGCCGCGGATTTGACATTCTTTAACGTCAAAAACTGGCTCACCAAGACGGTAGCTAACGTATTGCAGCTCGGAATTGCCGTTGTAGCTCTGAATCGGAAATACAGAACGGAAAGCAGCTTCAAGACCGTATTGACCTTCAGGATCCTGTTCGATAAATTTCTCGAACGAATCGAGCTGGATCGATAGCAGGTATGGAATGTCCAACACTTGTGGACGAGTACCAAAGTCCTTACGGATGCGCTTTTTCTCGGTATAAGAGTAAACCATGGGGTTCCTCAGCTCGCTGATAAGTGACCCAAACTGCCTCTGGTAGTATGAGACAGTGACTAAATATCTGTTTGAGTGTAGTAGCGTTTCATTAAGAGCTAATGAAGCGTTTTTTGCTTGAAGTATGGGTGCTCAAACAGCGGAAAAATCACCCAACCCCTACAGCGCAAAAAGGCCGGTGGTTATAAAACCACCAGCCATTAGCCGTTAGGCTAAGAAGCTAAGTAATAATTACTTAACAGCAACTACTGCGCCAGCTTCTTCTAGCTGAGCTTTAAGAGCGTCAGCTTCTGCCTTCTCAACACCTTCTTTAAGAGGTGCTGGAGCGCCGTCTACAAGAGCTTTAGCTTCTTTAAGACCTAGGCCAGTTGCGCCACGTACTGCTTTGATAACAGCAACTTTGTTAGCGCCTGCAGATTCTAGGATTACGTCGAACTCAGTTTGCTCAGCAGCAGCTTCGCCAGCTGCAGCGCCACCAGCTACAACAGCAGCTGCAGCAGAAACGCCGAATTTCTCTTCCATCGCTTCGATTAGTTCAACAACTTGCATTACAGACATTTCTGCAACTGCGTCTAGGATTTGCTCGTTAGTAATAGACATAACAATTCTCTTTTAAATCAACAATAAGTTTATTAAGCAACCAGAAAAAAGCAAGGCTTACGCCGCAGCTTCTTCTTTTTGATCGCGGATAGCAGCGAATGTACGTACCAGCTTGCCAGCAGAAGCTTCTTTCATGCACATCATTAGGCGTGCGATTGCTTCGTCGTAAGTTGGTAGTGTCGCTAGTACTTCAGCGTCAGTTAGCGCGCCTTCAAATGCAGCAGCTTTGATCTCGAAGTTTTTGTTCTCTTTAGCGAAGTCTTTGAAAAGACGCGCTGCAGCACCTGGGTGCTCGTTAGAGAATGCGATTAGAGTAGGACCAGTGAATGTCTCTGTTAGACACTCATAGCTAGTACCTTCTACCGCACGACGCATCAGCGTGTTACGAACAACTTTCAGGTAAACGCCCGCTTCACGAGCTTGTTTACGTAGAGAAGTCATTGCGCCCACTTCAACGCCACGAGAGTCAGCTACAACTGCAGAAAGTGCACCACTGGCAGCTTCGTTGACTTCAGCAACAATTGCTTTTTTGTCTTGAAGGTTTAAAGCCATCTTGGATTAACTCCTGGTTGTCGTTACACCACTCACTATTATCACAACAGTGAGAGCTTAAAAGGTGCTTCCCAGAAGAAAGGTAACTATTTACATAGAGCTTTCTGTCAGTTCGGGCACCATCTACGTAGGATGATTAAGTTTGACAAGTCAAACACCTACGGTCTTGGACGGAGACTGGGTCATAATTCACAACAAATTCTAGAAGAATTTAATGAACCAAAGTTCAGCCCCAACCACAAATATTAGGCGCAGAATTATACATTAATTTCGCGCCTAATCAAATCAATTATGCTTGAGTGTTCAGGCTACCCTGATCAACAGCAACACCAGCACCCATAGTAGTAGAGATGCTTACTTTCTGCAGGTAAGTACCTTTAGCAGAAGATGGCTTAGCTTTCTTCAGAGCAACTAGAAGAGCTTCTAGGTTCTCTTTGATCTGCTCAGCAGAGAAGTTTGCTTTACCGATAGTAGTGTGGATGATGCCGTTTTTGTCGTTACGGTAACGAACCTGACCAGCTTTAGCGTTCTTAACAGCTTCAGCAACGTTAGGAGTTACAGTACCAACTTTAGGGTTTGGCATTAGACCGCGAGGACCTAGGATAGTACCTAGTTGACCTACAACGCGCATTGCATCTGGAGAAGCAACAACTACGTCAAAGTTCATTTCGCCTTTCTTAACTTGCTCAGCAAGATCTTCCATACCAACGATGTCTGCGCCAGCTTCTTTAGCTGCTTCAGCGTTTGCACCTTGAGTGAACACTGCAACGCGGATGTCGCGGCCAGTACCGTGTGGTAGTACAGTTGCACCACGTACGTTTTGGTCAGATTTACGAGCATCAATGCCTAGGTTAACAGCAACGTCTACAGACTCAACGAATTTAGCAGTTGCTAGTTCTTGAAGAAGAGCTACAGCTTCGTTGATTTCGTATTCTTTAGTCGCGTCAACTTTGTCGCGGATTACGCGCATGCGCTTAGTTAGTTTAGCCATCTTATTAACCCTCTACCACTAGGCCCATTGAACGAGCAGTACCAGCGATTGAACGCTTCATTGCTTCGATGTCAGCACCAGTCATGTCAGCAGCTTTAGCTTCTGCGATTTCTTGGATTTGAGCTTCAGTTACAGTGCCCACTTTTTCAGTGTTTGGACGGCCTGAACCAGACTTAACGCCAGCAGCTTTCTTAAGAAGAACAGCAGCAGGTGGAGTCTTAGTGATGAACGTGAAAGAACGATCGCTGTATACAGTGATAACTACTGGAGTAGGTAGACCTTTCTCTAGAGATTCTGTTTTCGCGTTGAACGCTTTACAGAATTCCATGATGTTAACACCGTGTTGACCTAGTGCAGGACCAACTGGTGGACTTGGGTTTGCCATACCAGCAGCAACTTGTAGCTTGATGTAAGCTTCAACTTTCTTAGCCATGATTATTCCTAATTTTGGGTACAAGCGCTAATCGACCGATCAGCTCCCCGTTGATACAAATTCTTTTTATTTCGCTCAAAACTTAAGCTTCGATTGAAATAATAAGGCGCGAGATTATAGTCATAATTCGCGCCTTATACAACCCTAAAAAGGTGATTTTTTATACTCTACAAATCAGAGTATTAGTCCAGTTTTTCAACCTGACCAAATTCAAGCTCAACTGGTGTCGCACGACCAAAGATCGATACAGACACTTTCAGGCGGCTCTTCTCGTAATCCACTTCTTCAACTGTACCGTTGAAGTCAGCAAATGGACCGTCTGTAACGCGTACAACTTCACCCGCTTCGTACATAGTACGTGGGCGAGGAGCTTCACTTGCTTTCTCTAGACGGTTAAGAATCGCATCAGCTTCTTTATCAGTGATAGGAGCTGGACGATCAGAGGTACCACCAATGAAGCCCATGACACGCGGCACACTGCGTACTAAGTGCCATGATTCATCGTTCATGATCATCTGAACTAGGACGTAACCAGGGAAGAACTTGCGCTCAGACTTACGACGCTGACCTGCACGCATTTCCACTACTTCTTCAGTAGGGACTAGAACTTCACCAAACAGCTCTTCCATGCTGTGCATTTTGATATGCTCACGAAGAGATTGGGCTACACGGCCTTCAAATCCAGAGAAGGCTTGAACCACATACCAGCGTTTTTTTGGAGCTTCACTCATGAATTAAAACCCTCTATACCCCAGTTGCTAGAGCGACAAGACGAACCATGATGCCGTCAATGCCCCAAAGCACTAGAGCCATTACAATACTTACAGCTAAAACGATTAAAGTAGTTTGCATAGTTTCTTGGCGAGTAGGCCAAACCACTTTGCGTACTTCCATACGCGACTCTTTTGCAAACTCAATCGCAGCTTTACCCTTAGTTGTTGTAGCAGCAACACCAAGTGCCGCAGCGATTAATACAACAACTCCTGCAGCACGAATTACTACAGACATTTCACCATACAGGTAATTACCCACAACAGCGGCAGCTAACAGAGCGAAAGTGACAATCCACTTAAAGATATCTGCGCCATTTGAGCTATCAGGAGTTTCAGCATTATTTGCTTTCATAAAACCAACCTGTCTAAGTCTTAATATAGACGACAACAACCCCGCTGTTGCAGGGCAAATCCATTAAACGACAATCTAACTAGATTGACGCACGCTTTTATTGATTGAGAAGCAACACCTCAATCAAAAAATCCTGCTTACATGTCTGTTTTCATAACAATGCAACAGACATTTTGTATAGTGCAGAAAAAGGGCATCAAATGATGCCCTTTTTGCTACTGGTTCGTCAAATCTTATTCCAAGATTTTCCGAAGACTTTAGCTAATTCGTTAGAATTAAGCGAAGATCTTAGCAACAACACCAGCACCAACTGTACGGCCACCTTCGCGGATCGCGAAACGTAGACCT
>NZ_JBNJOJ010000044.1:0-31585 GCF_050113655.1 Vibrio sp. TRT 29B02 | reverse complement strand
AGTTTTGAAGACCAAGCAGACCAAGAGCAAGTCTATCTTCATGCGCAGAAGGATTTTGACTCGATAGTGCTGAATGACATGACCACTCATGTTAAACACGACCAACATATCACGATCGATAACGACCATTTCACTCAGATTAAAAACCGCCACAACCTCACCGTGGAGGGTGAAAGCCGTACTTTGGTCAAACAAGATGCCACCTCGATTATTGAGGGCAGCTTGCACCAAAAGGTCGGTGCGCTCCACGCCATTCAATCAGGTGATGAAATTCACATCAAGGTTGGTCATAAAGTGGTGATAGATGCTGGCTCTGAAACTACCCTCAAAGCTGGCGGCAGCTTTGTAAAACTGGACGCGTCTGGCGTCAGTCTGGTTGGGCCAAAAATCAATATAAACTCGGGCGGTAGCCCAGGTAGCGGCAGCGGGTATGGAGGCCAGCAAGCCGCATTACCGAATGGGTTAGAGTTGCAGCAAGCGCCGCAAGAGATGGAACCACCACTGGTCACAGAACAACAACGAAATACGGTTCTTGAGGCAGCAATAAACGGCAGTCCAATTTGCCGAGCTTGTGAGGAGGCTCAGTCATGAAAACTTTCCAATACTCTACCGAGCTTCCACCAGTATCAAGGCTAGCCCGTTGGATGGTTCTCGATGGTGCACTGCTGCCGAAACTTGAGTTTAACATCGCAACGTTAGGCAGAGAGATGACGACTCCCATCGAGTATCGAGCTCTATTGCGTAATACACGTTGGCAAAACGTATCGGATATTGGTCCATACCTTGTTACATGGTCAAAACAAATTCAAGATTGGGCTCATGACACTGCGCCTTATCGGTATGGGGTTATTTTCGAATCCAACGCATCTATAGATGATCTCGAAACACACTGGAAGAAACTCATTTTGTGTCAGCATGGTGGGTTAGAAAATAATTTAGCTCGTTTATATGACCCCATTATTATGCTTTATTTACTCAAAGCGGCAGATGAAACACGCTTTGAGTCTTGGATGGGGCCAATGAAAAACATATGGCTACCAAACCTTTTTAACCAGCAATACGGTGAAGCGAAATCGTGTTTGGAAACACCCCAAGCGTTAAAAGAAGCCTTCTTTACCGATGAAGAGTGGCAGGGCCTGAGTGATGCGAGCACAGCATACACAGCATGGCGACTTATCCAGCACATAGAGGCATATTTTCCTGACAGACTGCAAGCAAGCAAACTAGAAACGCACGCGTTTGTTTTGCAGCAACTGGCTGACTTACAACCGCTTGGTCAAGTCAACGAACAATTAGCCACATATTACCTCAATATCGTTTGCCGACTTGGCGATGTGTTAGGTAAAAGCTCACTTTATCCTGAAGTAACGGCTTGTCTGCATGACGTTAAAGCTCCCTTAGAGCAACGTTTAAAACTCGCCAATCAATTATCTGTCTCACTTGCTCAAAATCCACGAGACTCAGTGGAGAACTATCCATGAACTATACCATTCAATCAGGAGATACCTTAACCGGTATCGCGCGCGCAAACGGCATAACCTTAAAAGCGATACAGAACGCGAATCCTAACATTTCTGATCCGAATAACATTCGTGCCGGTGATGTCATTCATATCCCACAGGATGCGGTACTTGTTTCTGGTACTTCAGATCCCGCAACCAATGCGGCCATCGTCACCAGTTCAAAACCGGTAGACAACGTCGTCGAAGAGTGTCCACTCAGAGATGAATGGTTCACAGTAAAACCGATGCGTTATGCGGTGGCAGATAAGGATAGCTCAGCAAAACTCCCTGAGACCTTGTCAGTTGGCGTCGACTTAGCCAATATGCAAGAGCATCATTATATTGCTCGAGAGCTCATCGATCATACCGTCTACTTTTATAACGAAGACGATCAGTACCTTATCGAAGTGCTTTATCAAGAGGGTATCGCACAAGATGCTCGTTGTGTGTTTGGCGAAATGCCTCCAGAAGTGAAATCCGCTTTACCGATCCTTAAGCAAAAACAGAAAACAAAAGCCACCATGTGGCTTAGCATTACGCCACTATCAGAGTTAAGATTATCAAACTTACAAGCCAACCCAGATACCATTATCAAACTCGGTCAGCGTATCGACTTTGCACAAGCTGCGGCAGGCAACGCGCCAGATACCAGACCGCTTTATGATATTGAGAACTTGTTCGCCAATACGCAAGTGGTAGAGAGTGTTCTAAAATGGACGTTTCCTGCATTAGAGCCTGTCTCTGATATCAATGGGATACGAGTACCATACGAAGCACAAACGCCTAAAAATAACTACGCGGTCTGTCTGGTTGATGCGATTGGTATCGCTACCGATCTGTGCCGTGAGTTCTCTATTGCTTACGAGCTCACCATGTCGAGTTTGAGCACGTCGCAACATCCTCTCCAGATGGCAAAGTTAACCAAGCACATCATCGACAACGAGATGACACAGGCCGCGTCGAAAGTCTCACAATATCAACCTACGGGTCATTACGCTGCCGCACTCTCTGCCCGTAAGCGCAGTGATCAAGAAATGGAACAACGCCAAGCGGCAGCAGGTTCTTCAAGAAAGCAAGAGTTAGAAAAGTGCTTGCACGTTGATGAGATGGAAGGCTACCTAAAGGAATACCAAGATGCGATGCCCAAACTCAAGCAGCAGCTTGAAACCTTGTCTGAAGATTGGTTGAATTGGTTAGATCATGAACAGCTAGATATCGCGCTCGCCTGGTTAGATGACAGTGACAAAGAACAAATCGCGCTTAAAGAAAGCCTCTTGTTCGCGATGACCAACAATCTTGAGGCAACCGATCAAGGCGTTGCACTGGCTCAGCGCTGGAGTAAAACCTTGCTTGCCGTGGTCTCAGAGCAACCACAACAGGAAAAAGGGGCTGGGGCGCACTTCTTAGCCGCGCTAGGCTTTGCCAAGCCATTGGTGTTAGAAGGCTCTAAATGGCTAAAAGAGCTTAACGGAACAACCAACAGCAATTCCAGTATTGAAGCGATTGCCAGTGTAAGAAGTGGGCTGATTGAATCGGGTAATATGCCTGCAACGGTGGCCACCGATGGACTGATACAGTCTATCGCCAGCCCTTTGGTTCAATTAAGTCATGAAGGCAAGACGGTTGTGCTTTGGCAAGAGACCTATAGCCTGCTTACTTACCGCTATAACTATCAATTCCCATTGGTAACCAGCAATCTGGCTGATGTGATGTTTGATATTGAGGCTTCGTATGCCGTGATGGTCTATGCGGCAACCGGGCATATCACCAACGCTCCACAACAGCAAACAAGTACTCAAACGCTCAACCTGTATGCGGTCAACCAGACGTCTGCCCCGGGTAAAAAGCTAACTACGGTTGAAAAGCACGCGAAATATTGGCTTAAACAGGTTAACGGCAATGATTTCTTAAGTGAAAAAACCGCCTTGATGAAGCTCTATCGCCAAACAGAGCAGGTATTTACCCCCAATGTGCAAAGCACCACTGTCGGCCTGTTCTTTTTAGTTCAGGTTTACAATACGTCACAAGTCAACAGTCAGTTTTCTGATAACCCTATAAAATGGGGCGTTGATCGCGCAAACGCCTGGGTCGGATTAATCACCAGTTCTTTTGCCGCTCTCGATCAGTTTGCTGGGGCACGCTTTGGCCAAGTCGGCGGTAAACAGGTCTTTACTGAGTTTATGAAGGAAGATGGTGCTAAATTATTAGGCACGTCAATCTCTAGTATATTGGTCTCACAGCTAAAACGAATCAACGTTACGTCACCAAATACTATTGATATGTTTGAGCGTTTTGGCAATGGTGTTACTAAGTTCGTAAAAATCACTTTTCGCTGGCTGCCAGTTATCGGCGGTGTTGTTGCCGCACTGGGCAGTGGGTATCAACTTGGTACCGATCTGGTTGGTAACCAAAATGCCTTAGCCACAGCGGTGTCAGGGGTAACACTGTTAGTCAATGGCATGGCGGCGTATTGCGCCTGGGTGGCACTGGTACCAGCGGCGGCGCCGGTTATGGCGGTCGCTGCTGTGGTACTGGGTGTTACAGCGCTGACGCTAGAGATAATCAGAGCCTCCTTAATGGACGATAAAACCCAACTGTTTTTAAAAGGCTCTTTCTGGGGCCGTGGCAATTATGCTTGCGGTGAGTCCAAATTCAACACCTTGGAACAACGACTGAAGCTTTTTGACCAAGATGCCCAGCTAGAGGATGCGATTAGAGTGATGCAACAAGAGCTGACCGCGTTTGGCGACTATTTATTTAGACCCATCCCACAGCTACTCAATGTTAGTCAAACCGATGGTCTGAGCCGTTTTACACTGCATATCTTATTGCCAGGCTTTGTGCCATTAACCAGCGATGTCAGTGTGTATCTGCAGGGTTATGCGCAGAAGGACACTAAGGATCTACTGGTGAGCCACAGTCGAGAAAATCGCTGGCAAACCAATCAGCTTAACGGCAAGATCACTCTGCTCAATGACACCACTGCCGCCCTGAGCTTTGAGGTCGATGAAGCAGAACTGGAAACAGACTATCGTTTTTATCAACTGGCGCTCGCTTATCATAACCCCGCTGGTTATCCTGTTTCGTTAAAATACCCGAAAATTACCATCAGTGATGAAACACAGTGGTTTGAATTCTGGCCCAGCACTGAGTTGGAGTCTTTTGAAATAGAGAAAACTAAATCATGAGTGAGATTAGACAAGTCGGCCCCAATCATTGGGTCGGGCCAGAAGACTTTGGTATTACTCCCAACTTCCATATTACCCAACACGGTGTGGAACATTACCCTAATGGTCATTTAATTCAGCAAGAACCATTAAACCCCGGCAATAAAAAAATCCCCATCGTTCACCGAAGAAAAGACGCCGAAGATATGGGGGAGTTTTTTGACGGCTTTTCAGCAGGAGGTCATGAAGATTTTCTTGATATGCGAGTTCGGTCTGTTCATGGCAGGGGGGAGTTTATGGGGCTGGTGTTTCTTTTTACCCTGATATGGATCGGGTTAAAAGGTTGGGGATTTATTGATGGACTGGCATGGTCAGATACCTATGTTATTGACTTAATTTATTTGGCATTGATCGGAATCACTATAGCGGTAGGACTTTTCAAGCCCATCGCCATGCCAGTACGCTTTCATAAACAAAACCAAGAGGTTTACGTTTGGCACAATAAAGTGCTCTATCGTATTCCGTGGCAAGAGTGTGAAATATCCGTCATTGTTGCTAAAACCCATATGGGCTACGGGCGGTTAAAAGATGGCTATGAGTTAATGCTCTGGCTTAACCCTCAACACGCGGTCAACGCCGATCTAACCGGTCATCGCCATCAGTATCTCTCTTTAGTCCATAACATGGGTAGTCATGCCCCTGTATATGGCTATTGGGAATACGTTCGCCGCTATATGGCTGATGAACAACCACTATGGTTTGAGATCAGTAAAAAGCCAAGGCAAATAGGTGTTAACTTTGAACTCGCTGAAGAAGAAGGTCGGAGTCGGCTGTTTGCAATAGTTACCTTTATTCTTGTTTTACCACTTGGCTTTCTGCTCAGACCCGCGGATTTCTCACTCTGGTGTAATCCTTTGAGACATAAATGGCCGGAACAGGTCCATGAGTGGACAGGTAAGCGATGCAATTGGCATTAGACGTTTTTCACGACAGTTTATCCGCACTGCCACTCAATCGAGCGGCAGTCGAGCTGTTCGCGGAGGAATAACCCATCATGAGTGAGATTAGACAAGTAGCCCCCAATCATTGGGTCGGACCAGAGGAGTTTGGTTTTACCCCCAACTTTCATATTACCCAACACGGCGTGGAACATTACCCTAATGGTCATTTAATTCAGCAAGAGCCATTAAATCCCGGCAATAAAAAAATTACTCTGGTGCATGAAACAACTGAACCCGGAGAGAAAGAAGACTTAGGTGAGTTTTTTGAACTGTTTTCTGCTGGAGGCCATGAAGACTTTCTTGATATGCGTGTGCAGTCTGTCCATGGTAGAGGTGGAAATGTGTATGCGGTGATTTTTTTTACCTTGCTCTGGCTGGTTATCAAAACCTCGATGGTTTACACCGCTGGAGATACATGGTCACTCAGTTACGTCGATATCACCGTTCTGGCAATTCTCGCCATTTGTATGGGCTTAAGTTTATTTAAGCCCATCGCCATGCCGGTACGCTTTCATAAAAAAAATCAGGAAGTCTATGTTTGGCACAATAAAGTACTCTATCGTATTCCGTGGCAAGAATGCGAAATATCGGTCATTGTGGCGAAAACCCATATCGGTTATGGCCGATTAAAAGATGGATATGAGTTAATGCTCTGGCTCAACCCTAAGCATGCAGTCAATGCTGATCTAACCGAGCATCGCCATCAATATCTCAGTTTACTTCGCCATATGGGCAGTCATGCTCCTATGTATGGCTATTGGGAATACGTTCGCCGTTATATGGCTGATGAACAACCGCTATGGTATGAGATCAGTAAAAAGCCAAGACAAATAGGTGTTAACTTTAAACTTGCTCAAGAAGAAGGTCGGAGTCGGCTGTTTGCAATAGTTACCTTTATTCTTACGTTACCACTTGGTTTTCTGCTCAAACCCGCTCTTTTCTCACTCTGGTGTAACCCCCTAAAGCATAAATGGCCGGAACAAGTCCATGAGTGGACAGGTAAGCGATGCAATTGGCATTAGACGTTTTTCACGACAGTTTATCCGCACTGGCGCTCAATCGAGCGGCAGTCGAGCTGTTCGCGGAGGAATAACCCATCATGAGTGAGATTAGACAAGTTGGCCCCAATCATTGGGTCGGGCCAGAAGACTTTGGTTTTACCCCCAACTTCCATATTACCCAACACGGCGTGGAACATTACCCTAATGGCCATTTAATTCAGCAAGAGCCATTAAACCCCGGCAATAAAAAAATTCCCATTGTTCACCGAAGAAAAGACGCTGAAGATATGGGGGAGTTTTTTGACGGCTTTTCTGCAGGGGGCCACGAAGGGTTTATTGATATGCGAGTTCGGTCTGTCCATGGCAGGGGGGAGTTTATGGGGCTGGTGTTTCTTTTTACCCTGATATGGATCGGGTTAAAAGGTTGGGGATTTATTGATGGACTGGCATGGTCAGATACCTATGTTATTGACTTAATTTATTTGGCATTGATCGGAATCACTATAGCGGTAGGACTTTTCAAGCCCATCGCCATGCCAGTACGCTTTCATAAACAAAACCAAGAGGTTTACGTTTGGCACAATAAAGTGCTCTATCGTATTCCGTGGCAAGAGTGTGAAATATCCGTCATTGTTGCTAAAACCCATATGGGCTACGGGCGGTTAAAAGATGGCTATGAGTTAATGCTCTGGCTTAACCCTCAACACGCGGTCAATGCTGATTTAACTGGTCAACGCCATCAATATCTCAGTTTGCTGCACAACATGGGCAGTCATGCCCCTATGTATGGCTATTGGGAATACGTTCGCCGCTATATGGCTGATGAACAACCTCTGTGGTACCAAATCAGTAAAACTCCACGTGTTCCGGGCATCAACACAGATAAAGCTAGAGAGCAAGGATACAGCAACTTTGTCGCATTGATTCGCTTTATCTTGGTTTTGCCAATTTTATTTCTACTCCGCCCCGCTCTTTTTTCACTATGGTGTAATCCTCTGAAAGACAAATGGCCGGAACAAGTCCATGAGTGGACAGGTAAGCGATGCAATTGGCATTAGACGTTTTTCACGACAGTCTGTCCATATCAGAGGCGATAATGTGTATACGGTGATTTTCTTTGCGCTGATATTGCAGATAGCGCTATTGCTGCAACATCGATATCAAACACCAAGTAGAACTCAGTGCTCTTACGTGCTGTATAAAAAGATAATGCTTTAGACCCGTCACACCTAAAGTCGATTAGCGGCCACCAGCGAGTTCAATAAAGGTTCCAGTCACATAAGAAGCTTCCTCCGATAGCAACCATGCGATGGCTTGTGCCACTTCCTGAGGCGTTCCACCACGCTTAAGAGGTAGGCTTGAAGCGAGACGGTCAACACGATCTGGCTCTCCACCATCTGCGTGCATTTCCGTGTAAATGCAGCCTGGCCTTACACCATTTACACGAATCCCTTCCTCTGCTAACTCAAGTGACAATCCTTTGGTTAATGAATCCATTGCCCCTTTGGAGGCCGCATAATCAATATACTCAAATGGAGCGCCCAAACGTGAGGCAGCCGAAGAGACGTTCACAATCGCCTTTTTCTTCCCCGGTTGATTGATAAACGCTTTACAACAAAGGAAGCAACTGATTACGTTGGTTTGCATAACCTTTTGAAAACGCTCTAATTCGATATCGCAAAGTTTAGACTGAGTAAACAAAATACCGGCATTGTTTACTAGGTGAGTCACCAATCCATAACGTTGACGGGTTGCCTCAAACATCGCGGATACTTGCTCAGCGCTGGAAACATCGGCCTGATAAGAAAACGCTTCTCCACCAGCAACAAGGATTTGGTCGACGACCTGTTTAGCCCGCAAATCATGACTGAGATAGTTGACGCATACCGCATAGCCTTGGCTTGCCAGCAATACTGCCGTTTCAGCGCCTATTCCCCGTCCTGCTCCTGTAACGATGACTACCTTATCCATTGTTTCTCCAATTATTCCCTAATTATGAAAGGCGACTTTACACTGTAAAGCCTAACCATAGTGCCAAGATATCACATTCGATGAACAAGATGAGTTTCATGATTTTAAGTAGTTAACTTTGAGTGCTGCACAATCTAAAAAAAAGACCTTAGGTGCAAACCTAAGGCCTTAAAGTGGTAGCGTATTACTACCTGAAAAACCCCTAGCTGGGTATGGAGTCTCTTGGCTGGAGACAAGTTAATAATGAGTTAGAAAGAGCCCATCGTTTGAGTCTGAGTGCTGGTATCGACACTATTGTTGCTGCCTGATTGCCATTCAATCAAAGCGCTAGTATCGCTTTCAGAGCGTTTGAGACATTTCCACTCTAATGACTGGCCGTTAGGAACTTGAATCATGCCTTGCCATGTTGGGTAAACCGATGGAGAAAGTTTCACAGCCTGAGCCGGTGCCCAGTTACCAAGTTCACTAACACCGCCTACCGCATAGACACTTTGTCCCCATTGGGTGTAGCCATTATTGCAAGTAAAAGTCACGTTGGTCAGGTCACCACTCGCCACCCTTGTCTTTCCGTGCAGTACGATCGCTTCGTTCTGCTCAAGGTTGAGAGTCGCAGCAGACTGAGAAATAGCGACAACATCGTTGCCTACTAGGCTAGTGTAGGCGTTGTCTGCCAATGACAGCGCAGAAACGTTAATCGTCGTCGCCGCTCCTCGGTTAAGTGCGACTAACACAACATCATCTTCAAACCTACGCTCATAAACTAGAATGTCATCGTTGACCCACTTCTGGGTGTAGCTGCCTTTCTGAATGGCAGGGCTGTGTTTTCGTAACGCTGTAAGTGACTGAATAATCTTAAATGCATCACTATCCTGAGCAAAACTTGGCATCACTTCACGGTTGTATGGGTCGCTACCAACTTGACCAAACGCATTAGTGGTAAAGTTTGCGCTGTAGTGCTCTGTTCCATAGTAGATAGCCGGAATACCACGTACTGTCATGGTCGCAACCAGACCTAGATCTACACGCTTTTGAGCAAATGCTTCAGACTGACCGCCCCCTGCTTCGTTGTTACCTGGGCCGAAAGTGTTCGCGCTTGAACGCAGTGCCGTTGAGATTCGGGCCATATCATGGTTATCCATAAATACGACTTGCCAGTCATCGCTGGTGAACACATTGCCGCGAGTTTCAAGATAGCTGTTGAGAGTCTGCATGCTATTACCACTACGACCAACCAGTACTCGCTCTAAGGTGTCACGGAAACCAAAATCAAGTAACGCGGAGCCTGAGTTGTTGGCATAGTCAATGGCGTAGCCATCAATACCTGTCGTTGTGGTCGCACTGGCACCAAACCATTCACCGAAGAAGTAAAAACCGTCACGGCCGATTGTCGCAGCGTAATTGTAGATATCACCTGTCCACTGTTGGATAAACTCTTTATCCATGTGCTTGATGGCATCGATACGAATCGCATCGACTCCAGCATCAATCCAGAACTTCGCACCATCTAATAAATAGTTGTAGACCACCGGATTTGATTGATTGAAATCAGACAGGTTAAACAGATTGTGATTTCGAACCTGATACCAGTCATTCCAATTGGTTACGCCACCATTGTGGTGATACCAGTTGCTTCCAGCAGCGACATCAGTATTGTAATTGGTGATGTAAGCACCATCGCGGTACAGAGCACCATACTCATTTTCATCATTACCATTGGAGTGGTTTGGTGCGTAATCCAGTACCAACTTCATGTTGTATTCAGGGCTGTGCATCAACTGGCTTAATTCTTTAAAGTCATCCATCGTGCCCAGATGTTCATCCACTCTGAAGAAGTCTTTACCCCAGTATCCGTGGTAGCCCGCACCACCATTCACATCGAGGTTATCGGCATTATCCACTGGCGGAGTAATCCAAATCGCGGTGATGCCTAAGGATTTGAGATAAGGCAGTTTGTTGATTAAACCTCTAATGTCACCACCGACGTACTTCTTGAGGTTACTCGGATCGTAAGTAAGTGGATTGTTGCCACGGTTGTTGCTCGCATCGCCATCACTAAATCGATCTAGGAAGACGAAGTAAATCGTCTCTTGTCTAAAATCGAAAGTGCTGCTTGCCGTGGTTGCGGCTTGTGCACCTATCGCGGGAGCCGAAAGGCCGCCTATCGCCAGTGTCGCAAGCAGTGCGCTGCAAATCAGTGTCCGTTTATTCATTAGAGGTTCCCCGTTGTTGTTAACTAGGCCGAGTAGGGTCGGCTGTGAATGAGATTGTTTTCATTATAAAAATCAAAAATATGACAAAACGCGGTGTTGAGGTTGAAACGGAATGTGCGACCAATGTCCGCCGTCGTAATGGACTGATCTTGAACGCGTGCAATCAGCTCTTTACCACCCACTGTGAAGTAGAGGTACTTTTCGTTGCCGAGGTTTTCAACCACAGATAGCTGGCCTTCAAAGGTATTCAATGTTTCTCCCTCTTGTGCCAGCGAGATATGTTCAGGACGAATGCCGAAGCAGACTGGGTTATCTACGTATTGATCCAGCGCCTCTTGCATTGCTTTAGGGATGAGGATGCGAGCAGATGGCGCAATCTCAACCATCAAGTTTTCGCCATTTCGTCTCAGTACGGTATCCACCAGATTCATTGCCGGTGAACCAATAAAGCTGGCGACAAAGCGGTTTGCTGGGTAGTTGTATAAGTTTGCAGGGGTATCAACCTGCATAATTTTACCCTGATTGAGGACACAGATTCTGTCACCAAGCGTGAGGGCTTCGGTTTGGTCGTGAGTCACGTAAATCATGGTTGCAGGATTACCTTCATCTTTGAGTGATTGATGAAGCTGAGCAATTTTCACCCGCATTGAGACACGAAGCTTGGCATCCAGATTCGATAGTGGCTCGTCGAATAAAAAGACATCAGGTTTGCGGACGATTGCTCGACCTACCGCAACACGCTGGCGCTGACCACCAGACATCTCCTTAGGTTTTCGATAAAGCAGATCCGTGATCTCTAGCTTTTCCGCCGCTTCTTCAACTCTTTTCTTGATCTCTTCTTTCGACTTTTTAGCCATCTTGAGACCAAAGGCCATATTGTCGAAAACCGTTTTATGCGGATAAAGAGCGTAGTTTTGAAACACCATCGCGATACCACGATCTTTAGGTGGCAAATCGTTCACGATTCGATCCCCAATACGAATATCACCAGATGAAATCGATTCAAGCCCTGCGATCATTCTCAATGTGGTTGATTTGGCGCAACCAGATGGCCCGACAAAAACCATAAATTCGCCTTCATTGATTTCAAGGTCGATTCCGTGTACCGCTTTAAAGCCGTTTTCGTACTGTTTTTCTACTTGTTTTAGGCTAACTGTTGCCATGGGTACTCCAAATAAAGCGCTATAAACTCATAACTTACGGCACATCACTATGTGCATTAAGCTATAAACTTAACGCCGTCAGAGAGTCTCTGACGGCTCAGTATTACTGACAAGTGGCGATCATCGCGCGCACTGGATTCTTGTTTTCATCAATTTGAATTGACCAAACATATTTACCATCAGTTGGGATCTCTACACGGGTATTTTTGGCAAAACCACCACGCTTCAACTCGATCTCCTGATTGACGCCCATTTTGCGCCCAGAGACGGTGTACTGTGGATTCCAGTTCATGGTCGCGAACTGAACGTTGACCACGCCAGCCTTCTCTTGATGGACAACCTGATAAATACCATCACCTTTATGGCTCATTTCACGATCTTCAAGATGGATCCACTGACCTTCATCAAAAGTCCCCACAACAAACAAGGTCGGGCGAATCGGTCCACGATCTTCTACTGTCGCTAAGTCGCATTTCGCCAGTAGGCTATCAGCATTGGTCGGTGCGACTTGGCTGGTGGTGTCACTGGTGCTGGAACAACCCGCAGCCAACGCACTAAGTAACAGAGGTAGAATGATTTTTTTCATCATAAGTCCTTAATTTTATTTAGGTTTAACGACCAGAAAATAAGCGTTTTAACCAGTGAGAAGGTGGATCAATTGGTTTGCGATTATCGGAGTGCTTAGCGAGGTCAAACTGACGGGTCAATTTATTGAGAACCGCCAAGTTCTTGTAGTAAGCACGCGCATCTTTTGCCGGGTAGCCAAATAAATCACTGCGTGCAGGAAACGACTGACTGACTCCTGATTTGGCTTTAATCACAGAGTGATCACCGATAGAAATGTGACCAGCGGTGCCGACCTGACCGTGAACGATGACATGGTTTCCTAGCGTGGTGTGCCCCGCTAATCCAACCTGAGAAACAATTAAACAGTGCTGGCCCACTTTGCAGTCGTGACCAATCTGGACAAGATTGTCTATCTTGGTGCCCTTGCCTATCACGGTATCGCCGAGCGTGCCACGATCGATCGCGTTGTTGCAGCCAATTTCGACATCGTCTTCGATAACAACGCGGCCAACACTTTCTACACGCTCAAACTGGCCATGGCGGCCATTCATGTATTCGAAACTAAAGTTACCGATAGAGTTATTGGAATCGATAGTGACGTTATTACCGATAACCGTGCCCTCTTTAATCACGGTGTTGGCATGAATGGCAACATTGTCACCGATGGTCACACCATTCATGATTTTGACGCCAGGCATAAAGTGACAGTTGTTACCTATCTGGCAATGTTTACCAATATAAACATCGGCAATTTCAGACGTATTACCTTGTTCAAATAATTGATATTTATGTACTTTGTAAAAACGCAACAGAGTATTGAGTGTTTCAGCTTGAAGCGATTCAATCACTATTTTGGCTTTCGCTTGACTAGATAGGATGCACGAAGGTCCTATGATCACGTCGGCCTTTGATTGCTCTATATGCTTGAGTTCAGCTTTAGAAAATACGATGGCCAGTCCCCCTTGTTCAGGGTGATTGAGCGGGACAATCGTACTCACAGACAAGCCTGGGTCGCCATCTACTTGGCCACCAATCAATTGAGCAATTTCCGAAACCGTGATCATAGGATTTCCTTAAGCAAATAAACGTGTTTTACAGACGGTAAATAGCCTGAAGCAAGAAGGTGTTTTGCTCGACAACCTTTTCTTCGCCAGCGAGTTTGGTAAAGGTCTCTGTGTCTTTAGCCCACTCATACTCACCTTTAAGTAGCCAGTTGTCGCCAACAGACTGCTCGTAGCCCATCGTCGCTTTACGAATGTCTTTGAAGTACTGCTCTCCCGCAGCCCAGCCTTCCGTATGCTTAGTCTCGTTTTCACCGTAGCGAGCGCGTACATATAAGGTGCCCGCATCTTCAAAGCTGTATTGAACAATAGGTTCAATGTACTTTTCCGTGAAATCGCTCACTTCATTGATCGAACCATCGCTGTTGCGAGCCTCGTTGTCTTTAACCTGGTAGTAGAACTCAACGCCAAGCTCCCAGTTACCAAAACGCTTGTATGGCTTAACAAGGACTGAGTAACCCTCTTCAACACGACTCCCCCAAGCAGACTTGTCTTCATCGTTGTAGAGATACTCAAGATTAGATTGGAAGCCCGCGTCATACTCATTACTGTAAAAGTTGAAGTAAGGGCGAACACTGTGCTCAGCGTTCTTTGTACGCAGATTGCTCACGCCTGCCGTCGTCGCGACCGTACCCAAGGTGTACTCTAGGTCATAGATAACCCCTGTTTCAAAGCCGTTGGGTAAAGGGAATTTCTTGTCGATCGAAATGAGATGCTTATAGCCATCTTCAGTCTCAGTGTACGAACGATCCTGACTGCGCTTAACACGATCAGTCAATTTAAAAGCGTATAAAGAAGAGAAGTTCCAGTGAGCGTTTTTATAAAACAGCCCAAGGACTTCATGGGTAGTAGTACGTTCATTTTCAGTCTGTCCGCCCCACGTTTTGTAATTGGTGATGTCTTTATCTTCGATTTCAATCGACGTCCCAACATGTCCGCCAAAATCGAGAGCCTGAGTCAGTATATTGCCTCCCATTTCGTGGGGAGCGGGTCCATTCTCAGCAGCAAAAACGGTAGGTGCAGTGCTCAGAGCGCAAGCGATACTGAGCGAAAGTACAGTCCTGTTCACAGTATGTCCTTAACCTCATAGAGGTGGATTCTATAAATATTAATCGGGTTTTATTTAGTAGTTCAGCCTGAACGCCTAATCATTGTTCTGCATCTGAATATTATTTGCTCGGTGAATGAGATTCAAATGAGACACTGGTCACTAGATAGCGAGCAATAATTTGACATACATCACCAAAAATCAGCTTTCACTGCCTTTAATGGCCATTAATGATAAGAACAACAATAAGATCAGGAAAGCTATACAACCTCTTGCAATCCTTTGCAATACAAGCACTTTAGTAGATTCAGATCACATTTAGACGTTATTTTGAGCAGTTTTCAATTGACTAAAATCTCTATCCAGCTCAATTTAGTAGTATATCGTGAACTACTAAATTGGATGCCACAATGAAAACCAAGTTATTGACCAGTCAAATACTGCTCACCACTCTTGTTAGCGCCTCTGCCTTGGCACAGCCTATCGAACCAGAGCCAGGTGCAAATCTGTTGGTTTGGACGGACCACACTACCGTCGATTACATGAAATACGCCGCGAATCAGTTCAATCAAGATCTTGGCTACAAGGTGACGTTTGATTTTCGTGGTCTCGCACCGATTGATGCTGCGTCTAGACTGATTCAAGATGGAGGCTCAGCACGTGTCGCAGATGTGGCTGAAATTGAACATGATCTGCTTGGGCGCTTAGTTGTCGCTGGTGGAGCGATGGAAAATCTGGTCTCTGCGGAACATATCAACACCCACTTCCTGCACAGCGCCGTCAGCGCAGCGCGTTCTGAGGGCAAAACCTACGGATTTCCGGTCAGCTTCGCCACAACCGCTCTGTTCTACAATAAAGACCTGCTACCTCAAGCCCCTGAATCTTTTGAGCAACTGATCGAATTCTCCAAGTCATTTAACGACAATAAAGAACACAAATATGCCTTGCTGTGGGATATACAAAATTACTACGAATCTCGTATGTTCTTGACTCTCTATGGCGCTTACGAATTTGGCGACAATGGCACCAATGCCAAGGATATCGGTATTGCCTCTGAACAGGCTCAGCAAGGTCTGCAAGCAATGAAGAAACTTCAGGTTGCCAACAGCGCTAACCCGATGGATATACGCAACCCCCAGGTTAGACGAGGCTTGTTCAGTGAAGGAAAGGTGGCCGCGATTATTGATGGCCCTTGGGCTATTCAAGGCTACCAAGCGTCTGGGGTAAACTTTGGCGTGATCCCTATCCCGACACTGGATGGTAAGCAACCAAGAACATTTTCGACAGTTCGTTTAGCCGTGGTGTCCTCTTTTACAAACTATCCGAAAGCGGCTCAATTATTTGCCAATTATCTCAGCAGCGACAAGATGCTTAAAAAACGCTATGAGATGACAAAGTCGATCCCTCCTGTTCAAGAGGTGATGGAAGAGATCATTGTCGATGCTGATGAAGCGACCTACGCGATCATCGGGCAGGGTTACTTTGCCGATGCGATGCCATCAATACCTGAGATGGGATACTTGTGGTCACCAATGGCCAGTGCGATGACCTCTCTATGGGTGAATGACAAATCGCCTGAAAAGGTATTGAAACGCGCAGAATCAGTCATCAAAGAACAGATCAGTTTACAGGAGTAAGGGATGTTGTTGTCTCAAACTCGAATACCTTCTGTATTCAACGCTTCCACTCTCCTCATGGGCCTGACGCAAATGCGTCAGGGCCACTGGGTTAAAGGGCTGGTTTGGCTACTTATTCAAGTGCTTTTTGTCGTCAGTATTCCAGAGCTTAGCTTGGCGTTAAAACAGCTAGTGACTTTGGGAGATGTCGCCCAAACTCGTGAAGGCTTTACCATTATTCAAGGTGATCACTCGGTATTTTTGCTGGTGGAAGGTGTCATCGCACTGATCGCGGTGTTTCTCTTCCTGTGCCTGTATGCACTAAATATCAATGACGCTAGCTCATGTCAGCCGTGCCAGCTTTCTGCGACTGAACAGATCAAGGCCATTTACGATAGGCAGTTTGCCTTACTGGTGCTTTCACCTGCGATGTTGACCAGTATCGCATTTATCATCATGCCGATTGTTATTACGGTATTGGTTTCCTTCACTAACTATTCGGCACCACACCATATTCCGCCACGAAATCTCGTCGATTGGGTTGGACTCAAAAACTTTATTTCTCTGTTTGAACTGAAGATTTGGTCAAACACCTTTCTTGGCGTGGCTACTTGGACGGTGATGTGGGCGATTTTAGCCACCATCTGTACTTGCGGTTTTGGCTTTTTACTCGCTCTGGCGTTATCCAACAAAAACATAAAAGCAAAGAAGGCTTGGCGTTTTGTCTTCATTTTGCCTTATGCCATCCCTGCATTTGTTACTTTGCTGATGTTCCGCCTGCTCTTGAACGGAGTTGGGCCGGTAAACGCAACACTCAATAGCTGGGGTTTTGACTCGGTGGCATTCCTATCCGATCCATGGATGGCAAAAGTAACCGTGATTGCGGTCAGCGTCTGGGTGGGCGCACCCTACTTCATGCTTCTGATTTCCGGTGCGCTAACCAATATCCCGCAAGATCTTTATGAAGCCAGTGAAGTGGATGGTGCAAATAAATTCCAGCAATTCAAGGAAATCACCTTGCCTATGGTTTTGCACCAAGTAGCGCCTTCCTTGGTAATGACTTTTGCCCATAACTTCAATAACTTTGGTGCAATCTTCCTCTTGACCGAAGGTGGCCCAATCAACCCAGAATATCGATTTGCAGGACACACCGACATTTTGATCACTTGGATTTACAAGTTAACTCTCGACTTCCAGCAATACCAAATCGCCTCTGTGATCTCGATAATTATTTTCTTGTTCTTGTCAGTCATCGCGATCTGGCAGTTCAGACGAATGTCATCGTTTAGCGATGATGTGGGGATGAAGTAATGAAGTTTCTTTTGCAAAAATTGGCCACTGGCGTGGTCTATCTGTTCCTACTTATCAACGCTTTATTGGTGTTAGGGCCAGTAATCTGGACGGTATTGGCGTCGTTTAAACCTGGCAGCAATATGTTCAGTTCCTCATTTTCAGGTTGGAGCTTCTCACTAGAACATTATGTGGCGCTGTTTCAGGACACCCCGTACCTACAGTGGTATCTCAACACCTTTGCACTGGCAACTGCCAACATGCTGATATCGCTGGTCGTCGTGACTATGACCGCATACGTATTCTCACGCTATCGCTTCAAAGGTAAACGTAATGTGCTGATGGGGGTTTTAGTCTTACAGATGTTCCCTGCCTTTTTGTCAATGACTGCGATCTACATCTTGCTGTCAAAACTCAACCTGATCGACACCTACGCAGGGTTGCTGTTCGTTTATGTCGCGGGATCGTTGCCATTTATGACTTGGTTGGTCAAAGGCTACTTTGATGCGATTCCCACCTCACTCGACGAGGCAGCAAAGATTGACGGCGCAGGTCATATGACCATTTTCATCGAAATCATCTTGCCACTGGCGAGACCCATTCTGGTGTTTGTAGCACTGGTGTCTTTTACCGGGCCATGGATGGATTTCATTCTGCCGACACTCATTTTGCGCAGTGAAGAGAAGATGACTTTGGCGATCGGTATCTTCAGTTGGATCACCTCTAATTCTGCGGAAAATTTCACTCTATTTGCGGCGGGTTCACTGCTTGTTGCGGTGCCAATCACTCTACTTTTTGTCGCAACTCAAAAACACATCACCACAGGCTTAGTGAGTGGTGCAGTAAAAGAATAATAACAGGACCAATAATTATGATTACTCGAAGCTCACTCACTCATACCGTCAAAAGTGCTGATAGCTATGCCTATGACGCGCAAACTTTGCATCTCAGGCTCAAAAGCGCCAAAGGTGAAGTGGAGCGCGTTTGCTTATGGATAGGCGACCCCTATCGATGGGCAGAAGGCGGGTTAGATGGTGGCAACCTAGGAGGGAGCGATGCCCACGGATGGGTTGGTGGTAACGAAGTGCCTATGCAGCTCGAAGGGGTGACAGAGCACCATGACCACTGGTTTGCCGAATTCACCCCCCCAAAACGTCGTAGCCGCTATGGGTTCATACTCTATGGCAAAGATGGGGAAAAAATACTGTTTGGTGAGAAGCGTACTGTTGACCTAGACAGCAAATCGGCGGAGGAACGAGAACTCAGTAATTTGAGCAATTTCTTCTGCTTTCCTTTCATCAACCCGAAAGACGTTTTGGTCACGCCTGACTGGATTAAATCCACTGTCTGGTATCAAATTTTTCCTGAACGATTCGCCAATGGCAGACCAGAAATCAGCCCTAAAAATGCTGAGCCTTGGGGCAGCGTACCGACCTCTCGCAATTTTATGGGAGGCGATCTTTGGGGCGTGATAGAGCATCTCGACTATCTTCAAGATTTAGGGATTAACGGACTCTATTTGTGTCCAATTTTCACTGCCACAACTAGCCACAAATACGATACCGTGGATTATTTCAATGTCGACCCACATTTTGGCGGCAACGATGCCTTTAGAACTCTGGTTGAGGAGGCGCATAATCGAGGCATGAAAGTGATGCTCGATGCCGTTTTCAATCACATAGGTGATCAACATCCATTTTGGCTTGATGTGGTCAAAAATGGTGAGAACTCTCAGTATGCGGAGTGGTTCTGGATCAACCAGTTCCCTGTGTATCCCGACACCGATAAGTCACAATGGGATTGCTGGAACTTTAATTACGAAACGTTCGGCAACGTACTTGAGATGCCCAAACTCAACACAGAGCATCAACCCTGTCGCCAGTACTTACTCGATGTGGCTCGCTACTGGGTAGAAGAGTTTGATATTGATGGCTGGCGACTCGATGTAGCAAATGAGGTCGATCATCAGTTTTGGCGAGAGTTTCGCAATGTCGTCAAACAGGTCAAACCCGATTGCTACATTCTCGGTGAGATTTGGCATGAAGGGATGCCTTGGCTGCGCGGTGACCAGTACGATTCACTGATGAACTACCCAATGACTCAGGCTATTACCGATTATTTTGCGCTCGATGCTCATTGCAAGCAGCAATTTATGGAAACCGTAACGGGGGCTTATCTTGCCTACCCGCGAAATGTCAACGAAGCGATGTTCAACTTGCTTGAAAGCCATGACACCACTCGCCTCGTTAGCCTTTGTGGTAACGATCTGCGTCGAGCGAAACTGGCCTACCTGTTTATGTTCACGCAAGCCGGCGCACCATGTATTTACTATGGTGGTGAAGTGGCTATGGAAGGGCGTAAAGGCATGGGGCTCGAAGACAATCGTCGCTGTATGAACTGGTCTCCAGATCAAACTGAGCTTGACTTCCGATCGTTCGTTCAGCACTTGATTGAACTGAGACAAAGTGACGACAACTTTAATCTGCCATATATTCACTGGCTCGAAATAGAACATCCTTCCGTCGTCGGTTATCACCGAGGCTCAAGACGCTTCTTACTTAACAATAGCGATACTGAAGCAACCGTAGCGCTTGATGGTACCAGCATCAATCTACCTGCTTACGGATATTGGTACGATTAGGCGAGGACTGAGCATGTATCTAGGGATCTCGATAGACAGAACTCAACTCAAAGCAACGGTGCTTGATGGGCAAATGAATACCTTGTATTCCAGTCAACAATGCCTCATTCAGACCGCGCAAGAATTGAAGCAGCAGGTGTTTCAACTGATAGATAATTTTCAATGGGCATACAGTTCATTTACTTCTATTGGTCTTGCCGTCACAGATGAGATGCATTTTTGGCTTACGCAACATCATCTGGCAATAGAAACTCTGATCGAGCAAAGATATCGAATCCCTTGTACTGTCACCGACTATGTTCAGGCAGGGCTGCAATGCTCACCTGAAGTGTTAACGAAAATTAAACTGGGTGAAGTGCTGTGTGCCATCGTTGATAACGAGTGTGAACTGTATTGCGCAACCAGAACTCGCAGAGGCATTTCCAAACGCACGCTTCGCCCTATCCCATGGGCACATATGCCGCTACCAGAATATGACTTTGTTTTGGATGGTCTTGTCACTGCCTGTCGGTGCTCAAGTGAGGCCTGTACAGAACAGTTTTTATCAGTGTCTGGCTTAGAGCGCCAATACGAACAAATCCTGCTCAAGCGTGCGGGAGTCAAAGATATTTTCAGTGCTTTAGAACAGGGCGATCCTATCGCGGCGCGAACATATCGACGCTACATTAATCAATTAGCACGCGCTCTCAATCCTCATATTGAGAGCCATCTGCCAAGAACCTTACTTTTGCTTGGTAGTGTCTCCCGTTACTCTTCAATCTCTAGTGACCTCAAAGTCGCTTTGAGTCGCTATTGTGGCATTTCGCCACTGCCAACAATTCTGGCACTGCCCTATGAGGATTTTTCTATTGCCCGTGGAGCAGTTCAAACAAAACAGCAACTCATTGCACGTCAAGTTAGGCTCAGAGCTTAACCAATGATAATCTAGCCAAAATGGAACACAATATTGAATAATTTTAGAGGGCAAACCGTGTCAGACTTGGTTGATAAGTTGATGAATTTTGGTTTTACAAAAACGGACTCCTTGGTTTATATCAACCTACTGAAAAACGGTTGTGCCAGTGGTTACAAGATCGCGAAAGATATCTCTTTATCTCGTTCTTCCGTCTACTCATCTATCGATAACCTATACAAAAATGGGTACATTTTTATGTCGGATGGGGACACCAAAGAGTATGAAGCTAAATCGCCAGAACTGATCTTCAACCAAATCGAGAAAAACACGGTAGAAAATATCCATATTCTCAAAAAAGAGCTGTCTCGCATGATGCTCACTGAGGAAAAGGAGTTTGTTTACAACGTCACAGGTATCGACAATTTGGTTCAAAAAGCCAAAGAAGTGATAGAGATGGCACAAGTGGAAATATACCTAAATACGGATTTCCAGCTCGATCCTAGATTCTCTGCTGAGTTAATCGATGCCGCCGAACGTGGTGTGCGTATTATCGCTTTTTCGTTCAACCGCATTGCCGTCCCCCACCCTAGCATTGAGCTCTACGCTCGCTCTAACCATGAAGAAACTGAGTATCCTTCGCACCGCTTTATGATCGTGGCAGATATGAAGCAAGGTTTGATGTTCTCTCATCGTGAAGAAACGGTAGGTTTGTACACCAATAATCGCCTATTGGTAAAAATGATTGCTGAGCACATCCACAGTGATATTTACCTAACTGAATACGAAAAGCTTGCACCAGAGAAACGAGTTCGTATCGGGACGATTCATGAGCTGGATAACGCCATGGTTCACGACGATATGAAGCGTCAAACACAATAAACTGGAATAAACACTTCTCGATTGCGAGAGGTTGTCGACGATATGTGGGGTGAATGTTCACCCCCCTACTTTTGTCTTTCGGACGGCATCATTCTGAATTAAATGCCGACTTGCCTCTCTTCTGCATAGCACGCTTTACACTGTAAAACGTTCAGGATGCTGCATTTTCTCCACCCCACTCATTAACCGTTCGACCAACAGAGTCAATGCCTTGGGCTGATAACGTCGCTGTTTATAGACCAAGTACGCTTGCCTAGCACTGCGCTGGTATTGAGGCAACACTCGCACCATATTCATTCCCTCGTGGACATGTCGAAACGGCAGCGAGGCAACACCTAACCCTTTTTCAACTGCACCGCATACCGCAAGTATGTCATTGACGATCAGCTTGGGCTTGATGTGAAGAACATCGACCAAACTCTGCTGCTGGTAGACGGATATATCTACGACATGATCAACACTGACCCAATTCAGTTGGTTTAACTGACTGAGGCTTTCCACTCGCCCTACTTTCGCCAAATATTCTGGACTAGCGAAAAAGCCATGATGAGCAGTAAACAAAGGCCTAGCGATCATGTCATCCATATCCGCTAAATCGAAAGTGATGAGGAGATCGCGATCCGTTTGGGGGACGGCCTGTTCCTGACTGAGCACCAGATCTAACATCACCTTAGGATAATCAACCAAAAACTGTTCGACGACTTCACCAACAAAAGCACGATAGAAATTGTGCGGAATGGCCAGTTTAATCGTGCCAGAGACTTCTTGAGTTTCACTCAGCATCTGGCTAAAGCCACTTTCGATCGACTCCATACCGCTACGAAGCGACTCAAAGGCTTCTAAGCCACTTTGTGTCGCAACCAGTTCTCTGCCCTTCTTCTCTAGTAAACGCATCCCTAATCGCTGCTCAAGCGCGGATAAGCGGCGTGACATGGTCGAGACGGGGATGTGTAAAGTCTTGGAAGCACCGAGCAACGAGCCTTGCTCAACCACACTGCAAAACAGATAGAGATCATCAATATTTCCAAATATGGAATTCATACTTCTAAACCTGCTTATATTTTTCACTATTGGATAGTTATATCCTCATTTACAGCAAAACAACAAGCACAGGAGCATAAATTATGAATCGCAAACAATTTTGGGTTTCGGCGCTATTATCGTCGCTGACAATGGCGGTCATTATGTCAGGACTACTATCTGGGTATAAACTCGGCTTCAATCACCAATGGCCTGCTATATGGCTCGATAGTTTTATTATTGCGTGGCCAGTAGCGTTAACGCTCAACCTGACTGTCCTGCCACAAGTTCGCCGACTTTCTAGTTGGCTCACGGGTCAAACCTCCACCTCTCAGGCATAAAAAAACCGAGCACTAAGGCTCGGTTTTTTCAACGGTAAAGATTACAGTTCAGCGTTGTGGTAAACCTGCTGAACATCATCACAATCGTCTAGAAGGTCAAGGAACTTCTGGAATTTCTCAGCGTCTTCACCCGCTACTGGAGTGTGAGTTTGAGGAACGAAAGTGATCTCTTCGACATCGATTGTCAGATCAGGGAATGCACTGTTAAGCGCCGTCTTAGTCTTAAAGAACTCTGTATGAGGAGCGAATACAGTGATTACACCGTCTTCAAGCTCAACATCCGTCACGTCTACGTCTTCCATCATTAGCGTTTCAAGAATAACTTCATCGTCATCGCCTTTGAACTGGAATACAGCTTGGTGATCAAACATGTGAGAAACAGAACCTTCAACGCCGATCTTAGCACCTGTTTTAACGAAACATTGGCGAACATCTTGGAAAGTACGGTTGCCGTTGTCTGTCAGACAGTCAACGATTACGCTAGTGCCGCCAGGGCCAAAGCCTTCGTAACGCGCTGGAGCGTAGTCTTCACCGCCACCACCATTCGCTTTGTCGATCGCTTTTTCGATAACGTGTGCAGGAACTTGGTCTTTCTTCGCTTTTGCGATTAGGTGTTTCAGAGACAAGTTCATGTCTGGGTCTCCGCCACCGTTTTTCGCGCACATGTAAATTTCTTTACCGTATTTGGAATAAACTTTAATTTTTGCGCCTGCAGTTTTTGCCATTGAGGCTTTGCGCACTTCAAAACTTCTTCCCATCGGGATGTTCTCTCTAGTTCAATTTATTGCGAAGGATTTTAGCAAAACGTGTGAGCTTTTCAATTTCTGACACTTGCTGAGGAAATGAGTGGATTATGCCACACCCATTACTCGTTTATATTTGGCTACAGACTCTAAAAATGAGGCTTGTTCTTCGTCATCAGTGATCTTTGCTGCTGTCTGGTCGATTTCATCTGGACCAGCTTTAGCTTCACGGAGTTTCCAAACCAAAAACGATGCTTGCTTATCAAGCTCTATCTTGTTTTTTTCGCTAGCCGAGAGGTTAGACAGGTTGATCGACATATTAAAGCTCAAATCTGTAAAAATATGGAGGGGGAATATACCACACCAAAAGCGAATGTAGAGAGAGAATCGCACTATGGCGAGAGGAATCGCTCAAAAATTAGCGAAAAAATAAAGGGTGGCTTTCCTACGCCACCCTTAAGTATTCGTGATAGAGTTTCTGACTAGTGCAAGATGCCAAGCTCTTTGGCTTCTTCGATTGTTAAACCGCTTTCTCGAATCTCTCTTAATGCTTCAATACGACGACGAGCTTCTGCGGATTTAACGCCCTTCACAGGCTTCTGTGACTCAACTTCTTCCGTGAAGTCCCACTTGTCAGCAATTTTACTCATTTCATCATGGTCAATAGAATTAATGGACATAATAACCTCCGAACAAACCATGCAAGGGACAGCTAATCTGTAGCAAAACCTCTCACCCCTTGTTAAGAATTTTAGCTTCAGAATGTGATTATGCTAATAGTTCCTGCATTCTTACTGTTAATTCGATAAATAGTTTTTGCTCCACCAAAAGTCTCACAGTACATTTAAAGGATTACCCCTAAAGAAAGTTGGGCGATCTCGGTCTCATTTTTTACTGCCTATGCTCCCAACCTTCGCCTCCTACTGCTTACAAAAATAGCACTCCAATTTTTTTTGCACTCGATACCGCTCAATAGCTGCTCTCCATTATTGGGACGTTGACGTCTGTTTTCACATCGAATGTACCTCGGTGGTGATTTGCCAAATGACCTCATCATGAACCAAACTAATCACACCTAGAGATTTCACGGCACATGATTAGGTGAAAACGCAATGAATCCATTGGAGAACTGGCTTACACAGATCGAATACTGGTATCAAAATCGAAAGCATGATCAAGGTAACCAGCTAGAATCCCTGATCCTCTCTCCTCCTGATCAAATCTGGGGACCATTCATTTCCGTACAGCAAAGTAAAGCCATCGCGTGCTGGCTCGACGGATGCTTACGCCTTTTCCAACAAGAACGAGAGCGTTCACCCGATAAAGCCTATCATTACCTACAATTTGCTTACAGTAAGTTTCAGCAAGTCGTCGTCCACTATCAAAGTGAACTTGAGCTTAAAGATTGGTGTATGAAAAGAATGCAAAATCTGGTCGTGCTCAGTCTTGAGTTCTGTACACAACAGCTAAGTCCACGCTGGCAAATAGAATCACACCAATTGATCGAAAACCATGTTCGCTTTATGGCACAACAGCAATGGAATGAAGATCGGAACTATGATCAAGGTAAATCATCGTTTCATTAGGATTGAGCGAAAAACGCGGATCAATGATCAAGGAGAAGCATGATCATTACTCCGCAACTCAAGATGCCGCAGTGGAAATTCAGGCAAAAAAAAAGCGAGTTCAGAGAACTCGCAAAATATTCAGAATGAATGTAACAATATGAGCCAATCTATCAGGGATAATCCTATCCCTCATTCATCAGAAAGGACAAAAGGTTGTCTATTCGGGATAAATATTATCCAACTCGAAGTGATACATTGTCAGTGCTCTGTCAGAGGAATGTAGTAGCTTTGTCTTAATGTTAGTCGAGTGTAACAAGGTGTTTTTGATAGTAAGAAAACACTAAAAAGCCAGCAGAAATCTGCTGGCTTGATCGTTTTCATTGATGGTCGTTGGCTCAAACGGCGACTTCATCCAAGGCTCTAAATACTGTTTCATCCAGATGACCTTCGAAGACTTGCTTACACACTTTTCTGCGCACAGCCAATCCAGCAATTAATCGCTCTATGGATAAATGCTTGTTCTCGCTCTGGCTGTTGTAGAGCTCGACCATCTTACTCAACGTTTCGTATGGAACGGCCTGTTCACCTACGCGTAGGAAATCAAGCTTGTCAATCAGCTCCAGACACTCTTCTTGGATTGAGCTATGGGAATGCCCTGTCATCGCCGCTAAAGCTGTTATAGAGCGTTCTAGAGCCTCTGATGAGGTATATTTAGATAGAGTAATGGTAATTTCATCAGCATTGATCTCTACTAGGTGCTTGCGTTGCTTCACTCGACGACCGAGTTTTCCGCGTGGTGCACGCTCTTTGCGCTGGATAGGCTCGAACTCGCCATCAATAATCTGCGACATCTCTTCGAGCTGTTGTTTAGACACCATCTCATTGCGCAGTGGGTTCGGCAGCGTTGGCGCCATATTACGTTTGCCAGCATTCGTCGTTCGAGCACGAGAGTAGCGGAGCACTTCTTCGGCATCACATTTAATATCGAACTGATAATCTTTGACTTTGTCGTTGTCGATCATCGCCGAGATCGTCAGATGATAACCCCAAAGGTTGACGACAAATAGCTCGTCACTCCCCTTCTCTTTTGACAGTTTTTTGAGTTCGCGGATCAGATCCATTGAGAAGCGACGCCACTCAATGTTACGCGCCAGTTTTTGATTTAACTCACTCAATAGCATCACGTCAGAATGACGACGTGACATACGGCTTCGGAAGTAGCTGTACAACTGGAAAACCAGCGTGTGCTGTTTAAGAATCTCAGGCGGGAACAAGAAAAAATAATCGCGAGTAAGCAGCTCTTCGTAGAACGACGGTTCCCAGACAAGAATGTATAGGTTCGGTTTAATGCGTATTTCGCCGTCAGCGCCCTCTGTAGGGGCTTCTTCCGATGCAGTGATGGTACGGGCCAAAAATCTAAAACGATCGCTCTTAAAGCCTTCTGGCATGTTCTCGCTTAGCCATCGACCTGTAAGCTCATGTAGCTGAAAGTCGGTAAACTCGATGCGATCAATACTATCGCGAATTGAGTCGCGTGCCGGTCCGCTATCTTTCTTGCCACGTAGTGAGAGAATATCGGTAATGTACAACGGCGTTTTATTCGGTACATGAGTGCCATCTAGCTGGTATTGATGTTGATGATGCTCATGGTACTGCACGGTTAACGTGAAAAGTGCAAACAAAGTCATCAGATCATCAACGGTCATGATGCTCTTAGAAGATCGTGTTTCGATCACAGCACGTGTACCAGAGATCGACACCATGCTCTTTTGGTAACTTTTTCGCGTACGTGGTGGCGCTAGCGCCTGGTCAATAATGCCAGCCCAGTTAGTGGGAGAAACAACAAACTGATCCGCTTCATCTTTCATTGCTGGTGGCGTATTCAAACCATGCTCATTGAGCAAGCGCTTATTGACTTGCGTTTGAGCTAACGCTTTTGATCGTTTCTGCTTTTCACTCAGTTTGACGGATTCAGTCACTAGACTCGTGGCGCCGAGTACGGAGATCAATTGGTTTGGATTAACAAAGCGGTGCAGCATCGTTTTACCAGCAAGTCCTTCTTCGAACCGAACTGGAACTTGTTGAAATAAGCCAATATTGACGGCTGCACGCAGGCGCTGCTGAATTGCGGCTCGCGTGACTTGTCCGTCTGTGGCATCAATAAGCTCGGTAGTCGAGACTAAACCATCTTTACTGCTAAAGCCTCGTAAAGAGATTAAGTTAAGAAGTTCAACGATACTTTTCGTAACGCCTTTAAAGTGTTGGTATTGTTCAATCCAGTTAACCGCGACTTCCGACACTTCAAATAGGTGCCCATCTTTGTGGCTTCTTGGCGCTTTGATCAGTAGTTTTTCTTCTGAGCTCATTATTAGATCCGTATCACACTAGCCGTAATATCGCTATAGTTCCGAAAGAATAAAGAAAAAAAGATCATAAATAAAGAAAAACTTGTTGCTCTTAAATAACTGATCTTTTTGATTAATATGATCTTAATTGATTATATGATCTATTGATCTGGGCGAGAATTTGCTTGTAAGTGATTGTGTTATAAGAACTATTTTTTTTGTCGGCTGAAAGCATGATCATGTAAATAACGAAAGCATGATCATTAAGTATTTGAAAGCATGATCAAAAATGCTTAGAACGATGATCATCACAGCATCGAATAAATGATCAATGCAATGATGAAAGCATGATCATCATAATTGCACACCTTATCCACAAGCTGAAGTAAACAAAGACATTTGCCTCTGCTCATCGAGTGCTAATAATTGTCCAATTTAGCGAAACGATGATCAAGGAAACAATCTTGAAATCGTTAAATTGAACACTTTAACGCCAATCTTGAAAGTCGAGCTTCATGTTTACTATCTTATCCACATTGGGTTATGAGTAAATAGGGTTACGAAAGCATGATCATGAAATGAAGGCGAGTTCGTCCAATTATTGAGTTGTCGGTCAATATTGCGATTTTCACCTCGTTATATTAGCCCAAGTCTTAGTCCATCTGCATTTGTCCGTAAATTGGTGACAAATTTACATGCTTCCGAAGACTCCTACTACTTGATCATTGTTCCGATCTTAGATCAATCGTTTATCAAAAATGTCGATCATGCTTTTAGCAACTCAACGCCTTGATCATTGTTCCTAGATAGGGAAATTATCCTGAAAGCATGATCACCAGATATTCCTTGATCATGGTTCCGAAACGGAACTCGTCTAGCGAATGGTTAGCTCCATATATCTGTCGCCCTTGCCTAATGAAAGTTTCTCGTTTGTTATCACTTTGAAAGTCAAAATTGCACCTACCGTAAATTAGACAGCGATCTTAATCGTTCCGAGTGAATGTTTAGTGCCTACATTTTTACATTGTAAATAAGTGATGCTGTAACACTTTTAATCTGTGTTGGTTTGTGATGTCGTGTAGAGACAAAAATTGACAACAAATTGACCTATTTTTGCTGATTGGCATTAAATAGAATGTCATATTTCTATTTAATGTGATTCGCATCCATAATTGCACGTTCACCTTTTTATTGTTTATTGTTGCAAATGCTGTACAATAATTTTCAGTCACTAATAACGGAATTTGGCAAATGAAACGAGAACATACGATTGAGAATCTCATACAGCTCGCTGAGAAAACCGCTCAGGTTCAAGCTGATCGTATAGAAATTGTGTTGGAAGAGCGTAGCGATGAGCATTTCCCACCAATGTCAAAAGCATTGATGGAAACTCGCTCGGGTTTAACTCGCCGTAAGCTTGATGATGCTATCAGCAAGTTGGAAGAGTCTGGTCACCAATTCACTAAGAACAACGCCAACCATTACTCTATTTCTTTGCAAGAAGCACATATGTTGATGGATGCGGCGGGGATCCCGAAGTTTCATGAACGTAAAAAAAATAACGAAAATAAACCGTGGATCATTAATGTTCAGAACCAGAAGGGTGGTACCGGTAAGTCGATGACTGCGGTTCATCTTGCTGCTTGCTTGGCGCTTAACTTAGACAAGCGTTACCGCATTTGTCTTATCGACTTAGATCCACAGGGTTCACTACGTCTGTTTTTAAATCCACAGATTAGCCTGACTGATCATGACAACATTTACTCAGCTGTCGATATCATGCTTGATAACGTGCCTGAGGGGGTAGAAGTCGACAATGAGTTCTTACACAAAAACGTGTTGTTGCCGACTCAGTATCCTAACTTAAAAACGGTTTCGGCGTTCCCTGAAGATGCCATGTTTAACGCGGAAGCGTGGCAGCACCTATCACAAAATCAATCACTGGATATTGTTAGGCTGCTGAAAGAAAAGTTGATTGATAAAATTGCCGACGACTTTGATGTGATCATGATTGATACCGGGCCACATGTGGATCCATTAGTATGGAATGCGATGTACGCGTCGAATGCTCTATTGATCCCATGTGCTGCAAAACGACTAGACTGGGCATCGACAGTTAACTTTTTCCAGCATTTACCGACCGTTTATGAAATGTTCCCAGAAGATTGGCAGGGGCTAGAATTTGTTCGTCTGATGCCGACCATGTTCGAAGATGACAACAAGAAGCAAGTCGCAGTTCTTACCGAGATGAACTATTTACTTGGTGATCAGGTGATGATGGCAACGATTCCGCGTAGCCGCGCATTTGAAACGTGTGCTGATACCTACAGCACAGTTTTCGATCTCACAACCAGTGATTTTGAAGGCGGTAAGAAGACACTAGCGACGGCGCAAGATGCGGTTCAGAAGAGTGCATTAGAACTGGAGCGTGTGCTTCATGGTCATTGGTCATCACTAAATCAGGGGTAAGTAGAAAATGGCAATTAAGACTTCAGATTTAAACGCGAGATTATTTGGTAAAGCGAATAAGCGCCATGTGACGACTCCACAAGAAGCGCAGCAAGCGGCGAAAGAGAAAGCTCAAATCATTGAGTTGTCGGTTGCGGGTGAAGAGAAGGTCGAGTTTGAGCTAGTTCGTATCCCGGCAGAGCAGGTGAGCGAGAAGACCGTTGTTTTCGCAGAAAACGCGCGCGAGCAAGCGTTCTTAAATGAACACGCGCTATCAGATGTACTAGTCACACTTAAAGAACGTGGCCAGCAATATCCTGCTGTTGGGCGCAAGCGCGAAGACGGAAAAATCGAAGTGCTCGATGGTAGTCGTCGTCGCATGTCTTGTATCTTAGCTGGGCAAGAGTTCCTTATTTACGTTGGCGAAAACATCAGTACCGAACATGCTAAATTCCTGTCTGACGTTGCGAACGCGCACAAGCCACTTTCCTTGTATGAAAAAGGCAAGGAGATGCTCGCTAAACTGGAAAAAGGTGAAGCAGACGATCAGAAAGCACTGGCAAAAATGTTCCAGTGCAGTGAAGCGTTAGTCAGTGGTGCTCTTAAGGCTGCCGATTTGCCGTTAGAATTGCTGCAAGCTTACCCTAACGTTGCCGAACTTGGTCGTCCGACTATCGTGAAACTGCACAAGCAATTTAATGGTTTGGAGCAGAGCCAACAGAGTAAGCTGCTAGACAAGTGTCGCTCTAAGGACGGATTTGTATGGCAGAGAAGTCAGTCTCAAGGTGTGGCTCGTATTACCAAAGAGGTGACTGAAACCATTGAAGCTTGGATTGAAGAGCTTGCGCCAAGTAAGAAATCGGCGGTAAGTAAAACCGATCTAGTAAAAGGTCGTGCAAGTTACAGTCGTAAAGGCAGCAACTTAACGCTCAACTTAAAGAAAGTTGATGACGCGTTGATGAAAGAGATCCTGGATCTTGTTGCAAGCAAACTGAATTGATGACAATGTTTGGTCAAATAAAGCCGCCTCTGGGCTAATGCCGATCAGTTAAGAGATAAATGATCGGTTGAACGATCCTGCAGATGGCTTATAAAGGCTCTAAGTTTC